>DOBD01000225.1:0-1043 GCA_003506275.1 Bacteroidales bacterium
GCTACAACCAGACTCCCCTTGCTGCGGTCAAGCCCTGGGGGGGTTCGTAGGGAGCTGGCCGTATAGGACTTACCCCGCGCAAAAGTACACAAATTTGGCATGCCAGCAAAGGGGGTCAGCAAAAAAAGTGTATTTTTGTGCCATCTTTACCTACCACATCATGGAGCAACCCATCAACCCTATCAAGCTAAAATACAACTTCGCAGCCAATTACGGCCTGGTTTTGGGAGCGTACATCGCTTTCTTCTACGTGCTATCCCTGGTGTTCGGCGCCAACCTGCTGGTCAACCTACTGAATATGGCCGGGCTCATCGCCACTCCTTTCTTATGCTACCACCTGGCCGTCAGGTACAGAGACAAGGGCTGCAACGGTGTCATACGGTTCGGCATGGTCTGGAGTTTCGGCGTCTGGCTCTTCCTTTTCGCCGGGCTCATCATGGCTGTGGTTTATTTCATTCACTTTCAGTGGATAGAGCCCACCTTTATTGAAAACACCTTCAACCAGACCCTGGTCACGCTGGAACAAATGAAGTACGACCAAAAGGCCTTGGACACCCTGGCCGATATGGCCCTGCCCACCCCTATCCAAATGGCTGTCTCCTACATTTTTGCCTACATCATCGGCGGTGCCATTCTTTTTCTGATCATTGCTCCCTTTGTGGTTAAAAAGCCCACCGCCCCCACGTCAACAGACAGCACCCCCTACCAGCCTTATCAATCGTCCGGTTCCTCCAAGGAGGAAGATACCGACGACAAAACCTTATCATAATGGATATCAGCGTAGTTATTCCCCTGNNGAAGCCGAGTCGCTGCCCGAACTCCATGCCTGGATCAAACGGGTTATGGATGAAAACGGGTACACCTACGAAATTATTTTTGTCAACGACGGTTCGACCGATGAATCCTGGGACATCATCAAAGGTCTAACCGTGCAGGATCCTTCGGTCAAAGGGTTGAAATTCCGCCGTAACTACGGTAAATCACCCGGTTTGTTTTGTGGCTTTGAGAAAGCTGAGGGCGATGTGGTCATCACCATGGACGCC
>DOBD01000225.1:1105-7288 GCA_003506275.1 Bacteroidales bacterium
GGCCAGGCGCATTTCAGGCCTTAAACTGCACGACATGAACTGCGGTCTTAAAGCGTACCGCAAAGAGGTGGTCAAAAGTATCGAAGTGTACGGTGAAATGCATCGTTACATTCCCTATCTGGCGAAAAATGCCGGGTTTACCCACATCGGCGAGAAAGTGGTCCAACACCAGAAACGCAAGTTCGGCACCTCCAAGTTTGGTATGAACCGCTTTGTCAACGGTTACCTCGATCTCATCACGTTGTGGTTTCTCAATCGATTTGGCAAAAAGCCCATGCATTTCTTCGGCTTGGCCGGGAGCCTGATGTTCCTCATCGGTTTCGTTGCCGTGATCACGGTGGGTATCATCAAATTGAACGCCTTGATCCAGGGTATACCGGCCAGGCTGGTCACCGACATGCCGGCCTTCCACCTGTCGTTGACCTTCATGATCTTAGGTAGCCTGCTATTCCTCACCGGATTCCTGGGCGAATTGATTGTGCGCAACGCCCCCGAACGCAACAACTACATCATTGAAGAAACGGTCTGACACCGGCGTTCATGAAAACATTCTCCTTTAAAAAACGACAGATCAGGTCGTCAATGACGGTTTGGTTGGCATGGGGGTTATTGATGACAACAGCCATATTAACGTCATGTCAATCAAATGGTTGCTACGAAGAAACCGATGTCAAGGTGCGCTGTTCCTTTTATTGGGACGATGAAGCGGCTGCGGTCTCGATTGACAGCCTGTCTGTCTGGGGCGTAGGTTCGGATTCACTCTTGTACGACAACAGTACCGTGAGTCTGCTGGAATTGGAATTGAATCCCAACGCCACCACCACCCGTTTTGTGGTGCAAGTTGTGGCCAACAACTACCACTTCCAAGACACGCTGACCTTCCTGCACACCAACAATCCCTGGTTTGAATCCATGGATTGTGATTGCATGGTATTCAGCACCCTGGACACCTGCCTGACTACGGGACGTATATTCCAGTCGGCCTCCCTGCCTCAGCGATCCGTCACCAATGCCAAGACCACCCATGTCGTGCTTCACCTCTAAACTGGCCTTGTTCACCGTTCTGGTCTTCCTGGCTGTCCCTTTGCATGCCAAAAAGGAAGCCAAGAAAGCCGATGTACCTTTCTATCGAGGCATCAATCTGGGTGTGGAAGTTGGTGGCAGTGCCATGAGCCTGTTTTCCGACAACTGGTCAGGTTCAGCCAAGCTCGACCTCAACATCAAGAATGCCTACCTGCCCACCTTAGAAGTCGGGCAAGCCCGTTATGACCAAACAGGCGCCACCGGTATCCGTTACACGAGCTCCGGGCCTTTTTTCAAACTGGGGCTAAACCTGCCCATCGTTTCACACGGTCCCAAGGCCGAAGACCTATTCTACGTCGGCCTGCATTACGGTCTTTCTCCTTTTTCGTTTCAGTTGTCTCAATTGAGCTATGCCGGTGGGTACTGGGGGAATCCCTCTCAAACAGCCCTTGATAACCAACACGGACTGGCCGGCTGGGCCGACGCAGTAGCCGGCGTCAGAGTCAAGGTTTTAGGCCCCGTTTCGCTGGGCTGGTCCCTGCACTACCGCAATCTGATTCACGTTTCCAACGGCACCAACGGTGTTCCGGCCTACATCCCCGGCTATGGTCAACACGTCAAACCCAACGCCGCCATCAATGCCCATATCTATTATCGATTCTAATCTCCCATAAAAAGGATGCCATCCCTTTTAAAAGGATGCCATCCTTTTAAAAGGGATGCCATCNNCTTTTGGTACCGTGTATCATGTCACGTATTTATCGAAAAATGATGTGGAGCCGGTGTTTCTGGCTGAACTCAACCGCTTCGATGCCGAGCTGTCGATGTTCAATGAAAAATCCACCCTGAGTCGTTTCAACCACCACGACACCAGCGCCTTCTCCCTCGAAGAACACCCATGGGTTCAGGAAGTGGTATCCAAAAGTCTGGCTATACACAGCCTTACAGATGGTGCCTTTGACATCACAGTGGCTCCCTTGGTCAATGCCTGGGGCTTCGGCTTCACCCAGTCGGCCACCATCTCTCCTGCTTACCTGGACAGCCTGATGGCCTTCGTCGGCTCTGACAAACTCACCCTGAACGGACACATCCTTCGAAAATCTGACCCCAGGGTTCAACTTGATGCCTCGGCTATCGCAAAGGGATACGCCTGTGACGTGGTTGCTGCCTGTTTGGAAAAGCAAGGCATCACCAATTACCTGGTGGAAATTGGCGGTGAAATGGTGCTCAAGGGCAAGAATCCCAAAGGATCGGACTGGCGCGTAGGCATCAATTCACCGGAGGATGACAGTACGTCCACTCACCTCGACTGGGATCAACGCCTGGTTCTGACCGACCATAGCCTGGCTACTTCGGGCAATTATCGCCGCTTTTACATCAAGGACGGACGCCGCTATGCCCACACCATTGATCCCAAAACAGGGTACCCGGTGCAACATACGTTGCTCAGCGCCACGGTCATTGCCGACGATTGCCTCACGGCCGATGCCTTAGCCACCGCCTTTATGGTCATGGGGGTCGACAAAGCCTTACCACTGGCTGAACAACTCCCGGACGTAGAGGCTCTTTTCATTTGCGCCGGCCCCAATGACAGCCTGTACACCCAAACCACTTCGGGCGCGAAAAAGGTCATGTTATAAAAAATCCGTACGTTTGCTGTCATGAATCCCAACGACGTTTCCCAGATGNNAGCCGATAGCACACCGATGCCGGCCGAGCGCATTCAGCTCCCCACCGGTTCCTTCACCCTAGAGGAACTAACCCTGCTTTTCGATAACCTCCCTGCCGAAATCAGCTTCATCGACAAGGACGACACCGTTCGTTTCTTCAACACCAGACCTACCGGCTTTTTCTCCCGCCCCAAAGCCGCGCTGGGCAGGAACATGCGGGTCTGTCACCCCAAGCGCCTGTTACCCATGATCGAGCAACTGCTGGATGATTTCAAAAGTGGACGGCAAGATAAAGCCTTGTTCTGGCGTTCGAACCACAACGGCAGTTTCATCAGCATCGCCTACTACGCGCTGCGTAACGAAAAGGGGGAATATACAGGCACCCTGGAAGTTGTCCAGGACATTTCTGAGATAAAGCAACTGGAGGGCGACCGCAACGACTTGGTTTACCCGTAGAAAAGGGTACGGACTACAACGCATCCTTTAATTTTTCCCAGGTAGCCAACGATTGCAGTCCTAAAAGGCCAATAAAGGTGGTAGACAGGCCCTTATTCAGAGGGGATGATAATCCACATCAGCAGGTACATCCAAAAGCCCAGCGTGCCAGCCAGGAACAAGGCGGCAAAAACAATACGCACCAAGCTTTTGTCCAAGCCAAAATAATCGGCGACACCGCCACAAACACCGCCCAGCATTTTGTCGCGGCTACGGTAGAGTTTTTTTCCTTCCAAGGTCATTTGGTCAAAAGGTATTAGATGTTCAACACGACAAATATAACGCATTTACGCGAAGCAATGAACGTTTGGTCGTTCAGAAAAAAAAGTCCATCTTTGTTGTACACTATAATGTACAACTTAACGATGCGATTATGAGGGTTATTAGTTCGTCAGAATTGAGAAACAATATGAAAAAGTACCTCGATTTGGCTGTTGATGAAAAAATCGTCATTCAAAGAGGAAGAAATGAAACCTATGTGCTGACTAGGGTGGAATACCTAGAACCAGATGATGAATTAAGGCGTGCCGTCAGCGCTGATGAATTGCTCGTTGGTATTGAATCAGACATAAGGGAAGCTTTTAAAAAAAGACAGTCTAAATGATGGTACTGTTCTTACCTGAAGTACGCCAATACTTCCAGGAGTTGGAGGCTATCCTTTTTGAAAAAGAATATTTCAGCTTTGAAGACTCTGCTGTTCAGCATGTTAGGGATATTGTGCTGGAAATTGAGAAGACGCTACCTACGCAGACAAGTAAAGCCGCTCCGCCCTATTTTCATCGATACGGTAAAAAGATGCAGTATGCGATGTTTCGAAAAAGCAAAACGACTCAATGGTATGCATTCTTCACCAAATACCACGCAAAGGGAGAAGTGATCTATGTTGTACGATACATCAGCAACAACCATGTCATCGCCAAATACCTTTAATCACCTTATCAAACGACAACATAGTACAATAAGTAAACAGCGTCATGCTGGTTTTTAGGTTAATTTCCAACCAATAGCCGTTCATCCACCCCATTTTTGTATTTTTGCGCTCAAATTGCCTGGTTATGTCCCTGTTTCACTCATCCGGTCTGTTGCCCCTGTTGAAGGGCTGCTTACGAAGCAGTCTTTGGCTGGTGCTTGCCCTGCTGTGGGTATTACCGTCGGAGGTGGGCGCTGAAACCCGCTTTTCCCTGCTCACGGCATCTCCGGGCAAAGCGGTCTGGGCTCACTACGGCCACACGGGCATTCGTTATCAAGACACTGACAAACACCTTGATGTGGTGTTCAACTATGGGCTGTTTGATTTTTCAGCGCCCAATTTCATCGGTCGTTTTGTGACCGGTCAGACCGACTACGAAGTGGGCACCACCGAATTTTACAACTTCATACTGGAATACCAGTTGGAAAACCGCGCTGTCACCGAACAGGTACTCAACCTGACGCCGGCGGAAAAAGACCGGTTGCTGAACGCCCTGCTGGTAAACATCCAACCGGAAAACAAGGTATACCGCTATAACTTCTTTTTCAAGAACTGCGCCACACAACCCAGAGACATCATTGAAGCAGCCCTGGATGGTCAGGTGTGCTACACGCTGGAACCAACCTGCCCTTCCCTGCGCGAAGTGGTCCATCAGCACACCGAGGCCTATCCCTGGGTGCAATACGGCATCGACTTTGCGTTGGGCGCCAAGGCTGATGATGCGGCAGATCTCCGGGTACAACAATTTGCCCCCACCATCCTGATGGCTTCGTTTGCCACAGCTGTTATCAAATCAGAAGAAAGCGGACTCAGACCCCTGGTCGCCTCAACGACAGAACTAGCCAGCATTGACCCGGCGTTGGAGGAAGCCACCCCATGGACGCCAGGCCCTCTGTTGGTGATGTGGCTGATGGCCGGCCTGACTTTGTTGATGGTGATACTGGCCTGGCCCCTCAAAATCAATGCCAACAAACGCCCCATCAAGGCTTTGATGAACGGCTGGACAGGTTTGGTTTACGGCGTGGCCGGTGTATTGGGCAGCCTGCTGTATTTCCTGCTCTTCTTTTCCGAGCACCCCACGGTGGACGTCAACTACCTGGCCATCTGGTTGCACCCCCTGCACCTGGTCTTTGCGCTGGGGCTGCTGTTCAAACCCTTTAGGCGCAAAATTGCTCCTTACTACCTGTTTGCCAACCTGCCGCTACAGCTGTTTGCATTTGCCGGCGTACTGTTCCTCCCGCAAACCTTGCACCCGGCGGCTTACCCTTTCCTGCTAACGTTACTGTTGATCGGTCTGCACGCTGAGTTCGTTGTTTTCAAACGTCACCGCCATGCATAAGTTCCTCCGATCCCTCCTCGGTTTGTTAACCATCGCCCTGCCAGGTTTGGCCGCAGGAGCAACGGGCCAGGCGCCCCGGTTGGTGGTGGGCATTCACATCGATCAGCTGAGGGCCGATTACCTGGAATGGTTCAAGGACGGCTTCAGCGAAGACGGCCTCAAGAAAATGCTGCAAGGCGGCCTTGTTTACCAGTCGGTCTCCTACGGCATTCCTCACCCCGACNNGCCGCTTCGGCCACGGCCTCCCTACTCACAGGCGCTACGCCTTCCAGACATGGTATCATTGGCCAATCCTGGTTTGACCGCAAAGCCAACACGGTCGTATCCTGCGTGTACGACCCGGACTGGCTGGGCAACTACACGACAAACACGACTTCACCCAAGCAGTTGATGGCCTCGACCCTGGGTGACGAGCTAAAAATAGCCACCAACCAATCGGCCAGGGTTTTTTCCATTGGATTGTCGGCCGAGTCGAGCATTCTGGCCGGTGGTCACGAAGCGGATGGCGTGTTCTGGATGGACGATGCCACCGGACAATGGTGTACGTCCACCTATTATAATTACATGCCCTGGTGGCTTCAACAGATCAACGACCAGCGTGACCCCTCGGGTGTGATTGACCAGACGGCCTGGACGCCCCTACTGCCGCTGAGTCGATACCGGATGCTACCATATCAGACGAGTCC
>DOBD01000228.1:0-14278 GCA_003506275.1 Bacteroidales bacterium
GAGCGCTTCAAGGAGGCCTTGTCGGTGTTGCCCGGTATCGAGTACGAGTTCACCCAACCCATCGAAATGCGGTTCAATGAACTGATCACAGGTGTCAGGGCTGACATCGCCATCAAGATTTTCGGTGACGACCTGACCTACATCGACCAAAAAGCCATCGAGATAAAGGCCCTGATTGAAGGCATTCCCGGGGCCGAAGACATCATCCTGGAAAAGACAGCCGGCTTGCCCCAAATCAGGGTGACCTACCTGAGAGACAAGGTGGCCTACTACGGAGTACCCATCAAAACGCTCAACAGCTATTTATCAACGGCTTTCGGCGGTCAGGCCACGGGCGTGGTCTTTGAAGGGGAGAAGCGGTTTGACCTGGTGGTACGCCTGGATCAACAACACCGCACCGACATCGAGGACATCAGACGGCTGAAAGTGCCCCTTCCCGGTGGGGAACAGGTACCCCTGGCCGAACTGGCCACCATTGACTACGCCGAGGGACCGGCCAAAATCTCCAGGGAAAACGCCCACCGCCGGGTAGTGGTCAGCGTCAACGTGCGCAACCGTGACTTGCAGTCGGTGGTGCACGACATCAGGACCGTGGTTGATCGGGAGGTCACCCTGAAACCGGGCACCTACATCGACTATGGGGGGCAGTTTGAAAACCTGCAAAACGCCTCCAACCGATTGCTGTTCGCTGTACCGGTGGCCTTGTTGCTGATCTTTATCTTCCTGCACTTCGCCTTAAAGTCGTTGAAAGACGCCGTGATGATTTTTTCAGCCATCCCCCTGGCGACTGTCGGAGGTGTTGTGCTGCTGTGGCTGCGGGGCATGCCCTTCAGCGTCTCGGCCGGTGTGGGCTTTATCGCCCTGTTTGGCATCGCGGTGCTCAACGGCATCGTCCTCATTGAACATTTGAAAACCTTGAAAGTAAACGGGAACATGTGTTTGCACGAATTGATCATCCAAGGCACCAAAGACAGGTTGAGACCCGTCATGCTGACAGCGGGCGCTGCCGCCATGGGATTCTTACCCATGGCCTTGTCCACCGGCGCAGGTGCAGAAGTACAACGCCCCTTGGCTACCGTGGTCATCGGAGGACTCTTCACCTCGACCCTGTTGACGATGATCGCCTTACCCTTGTTGTTTGAAGTTTTCTACAACGTAGTGGACATCAAATTCTTCCCCTTGCGCTTCATCCGATCAAGTCGTTGTGGGGTCATCCTCCTGTTGTTGCTGCCCATTTCAAGCGTCATCGCCCAAGGTCAACCCACCTCTGCTCAACCGACCCCTCGTTACGCAACCAATGACCTGACGACAGGCAATCAACCATCCAACCGTCGGATGATCAGCCTTGACGAGGCCGTCGCCACTGCGCTGCGGCACAACAAANNGCCACCGCGCTGCGGCACAACAAAGAGTTGGCAGCCTATTCGTTGAGAACAGACGAACAAAAGGCCTTGGTTAGGGCCGCTGTTGAGGTGGATAAAACCCTGTTCACCTACGGCAGTGACCAGAACAACATCGCCGAAAACAACGCGCCCCTGCATGTTTGGGGCGTGGAGCAACAGGTGAGCTTCCCCTCCGTGTACAGTGCCGCTGTCTCCTCGAAGCAACGGGCTCTGGCACTCGCTGAAACGGAATTAGCCATCCGCCGGGATGCCCTCAAGAAAAAAGTCTCAGCCGCGTATGTGGAATTACAGGTAATGAATGAACGCAAACGGATGTTTCAACAACTCGACAGTTTGTACACGCACCTTTTGGAAGGGGCCTCCAGGCAACGGGAGCTAGGTGCCATCAGCCAGCTTGACTGGCTCACGATGGAAGCCAAACGCCAACAGTCCAGACAACGGTTGCAGGAAGCCCACAGCAAGCTAGACGCCGCACAGGCCGGCTTCAAGACGTTGTTGGGCAGCGACTCAGCGTTCACCGTTTCGCCGACACTCACCGTGCTGGCAACCACGGGACGCGGCATCGAAGCGTCACCTTACGTGGATTGGCTCCAGCGCAAGGAAGACCTTGACGAGGCCTCACTCAGCCTGGAGCGCAGGAAACTGTTGCCCGATTTCACGTTCAATTATTTCCTGGGCACCAACTTCCAGGCCAACGCCAAGTACTATCATGGCTTTGAGGCCGGTGTGGCGTTACCCCTGTTTTTTGGGGCCCAACAGGCCAAAATCAAGGCCTCCAAACTGGCGCTGGCCTCCACCCAACAGTTGTCCGCCTATGAAGTTGACCAGCTAAAAACCAAGCAGCAGGAATTGGTGAACGCCAGGCAGCTATACAAAGAGCGCATGGTCTATTTCAACGACAAGGGCCGGCAATTGCACGATGAACTCCTACGTACAGCCACCTTGAGCCTGCAGGCAGGGGACATTGACGTGCAACGTTTCACGCTCAGCCTGGAAACCGCCCTTCAACTCAAACTGGATTATCTGGCCAATGTGTTGGATTACACCCACGCCACGCTGGAACTCACCTACCTCACACAATAGCCTTATGCAAACAGTCAATTCATTTTCCGCCCTCATGCCCGACGCACGATGCGTGCTGCGCCCGCTTCCCCTGTTATTCCTGTTGTTGTTGCCTGTTCTGCAAGCCTGCGGTGGCGCCAAAGAGGTCAACCCAGAGGAGCCCGAGGGCATCATCCTGACCGAGGCGCAATTTGCTGCCGACAGCATGCGCTTGGGGCAGGTGGAGACCCGCCTGTTTGAACGGGTGATCAAGGCCAACGGTACCATAGAACCCCTCCCAGCAGGCATGGCGGGGGTCAACGCCCCTGTTCCCGGCCTTATCAAGGCCATTCATTGCCACAACGGTCAGGTTGTGAGTAAAAATCAGGCCTTGGTGGACGTAGGAGGCAGCGCTGTCATTGACCACCAAACCAACTACGTGGAGGCTCTAGCTGAATACAGGCAACTTAAAAGCGAATTTGAACGGGTTGAGACGTTGTTTAACGAACACGTCGTAGCAGAAAAAGAATACAAACGTGCCGAAGCAGCCTTGCTGTCGGCCTCAGCCCGTTACAACGGACTGCGCCTCAAACTTTTGGCGATGGGCTTTTCACTGGCCAGGGTGGAGCAGGGAGACTTCTACCCCACCTACACGCTGAAGGCACCCATCACCGGTGTCATTTCCAGCCTGCCCATCCACCTGGGACATGCCGTTGACCAGCAGACGGAATTGTTAACCATCACCAACCCCTCCATGCTACAGGTTCGATTGTCCGTCTTTCCATCTGATGCCGCCCTACTGAAACCCGGGCAGCGGGTCAGACTAAAGCGTGTCAACGAAACGAAAGTGCATGAAGGCAGCCTGACTGCCATCGGTGTGGGTATCAACGCCGCGACCAAGGCCATCGATGCCTACGCGTCCTTACCAACCAGCAAAGAAGCCCGCTTTATGGCCATGGAATACCTGGCGGCCGACATCATAGCTCATACGGACTCCGTGAGGGCCGTCCCCGATGAAGCCTTGATCAAATCTGATGCGGACTATTTCGTGCTCGTACTCGATAAGCAACTAAACGACCGCTACGTCTTTTCTCCGGTCAACGTCAGCATCGGTCGACGTCAAAAAGGGTATACCGAATTGCTGAATCCCACGTTATCGGGACAACTGTTGGCCAAGGGGGCTTATGGATTGGACGTATCTCGTTGATCTTCCCTTTTCACTCAACTGTCTTGATTTTCAAGAACCATCCATTGAAGCCTAATGGGTTGGTCGTATTACGGTTTTTACCTCTAATCGTCCACCGCTCGAATGGGCAGTGAATTCTGGTGCATACAGACACTGTACAGTGGCCACGCCATCGGCGAAGGAGCCGGCGTTGTTCACAAAGACAGCGTACTCAAAGGCGTAACGGCCTTTGGGGAGGTGGTTGAAGAAGAACTGGGTGGAGGCATCCTTAGCGGTCTGGTAATACCCCACCCCTTCGCGCCACACGTAGCCAGAACGTTGCTCAACCGGTTCAAAGCAGGCCGCACGCTGGTCTTTCAGCACCACAAAATCCATATCACGATCCACGGTCACAAACAGGCGGGTGATGACCTTGTCGCCGGGCTTGAGATTTTTTCCATCCAGCGGGACCATCACCTTGCCGTTTGGCGTCGTTTGCTCCAGGAAGAGTTGTTTACTCACACTCAGATTCGTTCCGGCAGCGGTCACTTGATCGATATCCTGGAAATATTGCCAATAAAGGGCTCCCCAACCCATGCCGGCTTTACCCTTCAGACCAACGGTCACCTTGCCCATGGAGGGCTGGATGGCATCGGCTTCATAGGTGTGTTGCACGTAACCGGTACCGACTGCTGCTTTATCGGTGGGTACTTCAACATTTCCAAGCTTGAGGCTCACGGTGTTGTCGGAGCCGAACCAATCGCTGCCTTGCGTCAACAGGGCGTTGATGGCATCAACGGTGGAGAGTTTCGTATCCCAGCGCTGCGTATGTTTTTGACGGAGCAGCCAGGTCTTCATGGCGTCCAGGTCGTCGGTCACAGGAGCCACTTCGGCAAAAGCTTCCAGCATCATGGTCTGCACCCCGATGGGGCGTTCGTACCAGAAGAAGCCAGGCTTGTTGTGGGCCCAGTACATACCCAACTCTTCGCTGGTGAGGGCTTGCTCCTTCAGACCGATGAGGATGTCGGTGGCCAGGGTGGTATTGCCGCGGCGAGCAGCAATCAGGGCGGTGGCCGCCTTGCCGTAAAGGGTCGCCGAGCGCCAGTAAAGCTCAGCCTGCTTGGTGTAATAGGCGACGGCCTCTTCTGAGGCTTGAGGAATGGCTACCTGGGGATAGCAAGAACGCAAATGCAGGTATTGCCACTGGATGTTGCCAATGTGATAGGCCTCCAGTTTGACGCCGCGCTGTTTTTTCAGCGCCTCATAATCTTCGGCTATGGCCTTGTCGGCATAGGCCAGGGCTTTCAGAATGGCCGGATCGGGTAGCTCGATGACGATATCCTGACTATATCCAGCCTGAGTGGTTGCCCCAGACTGTGATTGCTGCTTGACCACAGCATTTAAGCGAGCCTCATTCAGCAGGATATACTGAGTAACGTAACGGCTTTCAGGCATGCCTTTAAACCAAGCGAATCCACCTGAGGGCTGTTGTAGGGCGATGAGTTTATCCCAGAAGCGACGCTGTTGGTTCTTTTGTTGGTTGAGGTCAAAGAGCAGGGCCAGTTGCTGCCGCTGTTCGGTTTCATCCTTGGCTGCCATCACCCAGGGGGTTTCTTCCAACAGCAGCGTTTTCACTTGCTGATTCTTGGACAGCGTGGACAATAGAGTTGTGCGACTGTTGCCCGTTTGCCGCCACTGGTCGAAAACGGCACTGAGCTTGGGGTAGCTGTGCACGATGTGGGTGGCCAATCGGCTTACGTAGCTAGCGGTAAAGAAATCGATGGCGTTGTCGTGGGTGGGTTCAGCCATGGTGGGTAGGGCCATCAAGGCCATCCAGGTGGGGTTGGGCGAGAATTCCACGGTCAAGGCATGAGAATCGATTCCTTTGGTGGGTTTGAGCAAGCGGTCGAGGGTATACACCTTGGTTTGGTTGGCCTTGACAGTGAGGGGTATGCTTTCTGTGATCAGTTCCTTGTCGGGCAATACGGGCAGGTAGTCTTGTTCGCCATCGCTGAACAACGCCGTCGTAGCTACCACCTTGCACACCACCAGATCGAAGGTGCTCAAAGGTTCCAGGGCCCAGGACAGGGCCTTCGTTTCTCCGGCAGCCAATTGGACTGTCTGGGAGGATTGTTTGATGAGGCCTGCTGCCAGGGGCTTTTCGTTGGCCGGATTGAGAAGTTCCAGGGTCACCTCGGCTGTCAAAGCGCTGTCACTCAAGTTGACCACCGTAGCTGAGAGCACCGGTTTGTCAGAACGACGAACAAACCGGGGTCTGTTGAGTTGCACCATCAATTCCTTCTGAGTCTCCACTTGGGTTTCAAGCGATCCGCTGTACAGGTCTTTGGTGTGGGCCACCAGGTTGAGGTTCCAACGGGTCAGGCTTTCAGGCACGGTAAAGGAAAACACAACGTTCCCGGCCTCATCGGTGCGTAAATGAGGGTAGAAAAAGGCGGTTTCGTTAAACTGGCGGCGGGGAGTGACGACGGGCTTGGATGTGGCGCCGGTCAACTCTTCCTGGGATCGGAGTTCTGCCTTTTCCTCAACGACAACGGCGTGTTCTTCCAGATCGGCAATATCGACTCCGCGTGCTTCGTCACTTCCTCTGACAGCGATGGATAATCCGGCGACACGGCCTTGGAGAGCCTCATCAATGCTGGTTACATTAATACCTTCAAATTCAGGGGCGTTGAATTTCAGGGAGGCAGTGCCACGTATGCGTAGCGCGGAGCCCCTACCTGCCTGCATCTCCGACACACCGACCATCCAGTCGATGTCAGCAAATAATTGCACATGCTCCTTCTTTCGCCGTAGGTTGGCTTGACCGTTGGCATAGTCTCTATTAAACGTCAGTACTCTCCAGTCGGACGGATAAGGATAGCGGGGGCTATAACGGGGGTTAAAGTAGAAATGATGAGGCTGAATGGCATCAAGAGAGGCATCGTACATGGTGGCCAATACTTCGGCCGGTTGCTGTTTTTCTTTGACTTCGGGGATGGAAAGANNACATTCGGCTGTTTCCCCCGGACGCAATTTGTTACGGAAAACGGCAAGTTTGGGGGTCAGCTTTTTTTCCTGTATCGTTCGTTTGAGTAGCACTTGTTCCGTGAACATCTGTTCGTTTTTGACAACGGTAATCTTTACATACACCCCGTCTTCATAGCTTTCCTTGTAGGGTATGGTCAAGGTTTGAAGCGCGTCAGAAACGTTCATCCAGCGGCTTTCCAGCACCTTTCTCCCCCTAACCACCTGGTATAGCATGTAGACGTCCCTGGCCGCCGTACCGATATGNNACTCCGTGTCGGAGGCATACATCCAGACATACGCTTTCACCGGCGTTCGTTTGTCGTCAGGAGCAAACACGGTGAATTCGTTGAAATTGGTGACGGTTTGTCCACGGTCGTCGGTGGTGGTGCAAACCAGCTGGTATACGCCCGATGGGATAGTGCTAAAATCGAGGACCAACGGACTGTCCTTGGTGTGAAGACGGCCTGATCTGATCAATTTGCCAGGCTTCCGTTGGGGTTCCAATAGCAGGTATCTCTCGCTGTTCTCCTGGGCATCGATAAAGACTTCGGGGTCATCCAACAAACACAGTTCATAGTTGACCTCAGCTTGACGCCTGATACCGTTAAGGGTTTCCACGTACACCTTGATGGGTCTGCTTTTGGTCTTGTTTAAGACCGACCTATCTACCAAATCTGTCAGGACAAACAGCGACTTGTCACCCACTGAAAGGGTTTGTTCTCCCTCTCGGGTCTCGCCTTTCTGGTCAGTGACGGTAGCATGAATGGTGTAGGTATAAAACTGGTCTCCGGTCGTGTTTTTCAGTCGTTCAGGTATGAAGGAAATGGTGAAGCTCCCATCTGTCTCGGTGTTGGTTTTTCCATTTTTTATGGGCTCTTCACCGTTTCTCATCCACCACCAACGGTGGTGTGGTCGACGGATGACCTGGTAGGAAACTTCGGCACCGGCTATGCCATACCCGGCGTATGCGTTCACGCGTCCATTGATCTGAACCGCCTCTCCAAACCGCACCGTGGTTTCGGGTTTGTTCAGCGTCACTTCAAAGCTGGGCCGTTTGTAGGCTTCCACCCTAATCCGGAACATCGCATCCTCACTGCGCAGATAGTACAGGCCATTCAATCCGTCTTCAGGCAAGACAAAAGAACCGGAAAANNGCTGATGACCTGACGGTTGGCAGCCCATAACTCCACTTCGTACATCTTATTGGGAAGGACACGCTCCACGCCCTTGTTGTTCATCTGGTAGGCAATTCCTTTGACGTACACGGTTTGACCTGGCCTGTAGAGAGAACGATCGGTCAACAGGGTCAGGTGACGGTCTTCGCGGACGTCCACATCATCGGATTTATAGGTATGACCGTTGTATTCACTGCATAGGTAGCGATCGTTTCCAGATTCAAAAAAGAGCACATGATTGTATTCTTTATCCTGCGTGTTGTACGCAAGGTAGCCGTTTTCATCCGTGTAGCCTTGGGCTGTGCGTGGCTCCACTTCAAACCGCTTTCGGTAAGTTGTCGGATGGATAGTGACTTTTACACCGGGCTGAGGCTTACCCGTGATTCTGTCGACCACATATAAAACGTGTTGTGTGTTGCTCTGCGTGATACAAGCGAGGTCGGACACCACATAGTAACCATTGACGGCCACGCTAGGATCTTTCAATGATTGGAGACGGAAGGCATATTGACCGTAAGATCTACCTTTCAAATTAATCAGGGTGTTGGCCGCATTGAACAAACTGTCCGTATTGAGCGTAACAACCCGTTTTTCCAACAAGGTAACTGAACGCAGGGTATCAGGACTTGGGTGTCTCCTCGTCATCTCATAATAGTCTTGGGGAGACAGGTTGACACGATAGATGGTCAAAACGGCCTTGTCAATGTTGTAGGCCGTGATGCTCAGGGTCAACGCACTATCGCTCCTGACCACCTTGTTTTGAGTGACGTTGATGCGTTGTTGGGTGATGTCGGCCTGAAGGTTGCGAAGGTGATTGCTGAACGGAGCGTTGGGGTGCCTGGCCAAGCCCTCGGCACAGACAGTATAAGCCTTTTTCAAATAGTGACGGAACAGACTGTCGGTTTCACGGTGTAAACTCCTATAGAACGTCGCTTCTACTTCCTGTACAGTCAGGCTATGCGGATTGTTGGCGTTTTGAGTTGAAAGCGTCTGCAAGGCTGACAGATAGGCCTGTTCTGTGGGCGTCTGAGGCACGATGTTTGAACCCCATCGCTGGGGACGATCAGCGAGGGCATACAGTGTTTTGAGGCGGTAAAGATCGGCGTTGATCAGTGCATCGGGCCTCCCGGCTTTTAAGCGAAACCGCAGCCAGTCCTGCAGTGTCCGTATCATACTGACTTCCACCATGGAAAGGCCGGTGGCATCACATTGAAGGGCAACAAATTGTGGAACAGGACATAACAAGGGTACCAAATCACTGTTGAATTGATAATCGTTTTGTGTACTACGTAGGGACTTCAGTAAGGCTACCCGGCGTCTGGACAGCATATCGAAAAGAGTGGGTTCCAGATTGGTGGTGTTGCCCACGGTCAGAAGTTCCTTGTAGGCGGTGATGGGAGTGGCCTGAAGGAGTTCCGCTGGTTGCAGGGACAGCGCCAATAGGCTGCAGATGGTATCGGTAACGATTTTTTTGGTCCACTGGCTCGGATCGTTGACAATTTGCCCAACGATATCCGTTCGTTGATTGATCTTGTAGGCATTCCGCTGGTAGTAAATCAGGTAAACCTCGGCTGTCATTGACTGTAGCAGGGCTTTCGACGCCACATCCTGGGTTTCGGCGGTCAGTGCTTCCATTCCTGCCAGTTGAGCAGGTAATTGATCGGGGTCTTTTTGCAGGTTCAACTGCAGGCTGATGACGCGTGCCTTGATCTGCTGAATAGTATTCTTCTCCTTGTTGGCTCTTTGTTCGATAAGGGCGACCACCTCCAACGCCGATGTAGGGCGATCAGCCTCCACAAACCCGGTCACTTTCTTCCATTGCTCTTCATAACTGGGCACGGATTTCGACGGGGTCGACTTGGCGGCCATCAGATTGGTGGTCATCAACAGGAAAGAAAACACCCAAAACAGGGTGTAGAGGCGGCGTTGTGTATTCATGATAAAAACTATTATCAGACAAATATAAAGAATACCTTAGTTAAAAGTGTGACGTTGTATTTAATTAAATCAACTGAAGCCTTTTTAACTGGATTCGAACGAAAAACACCAGCACTTATTGCAACATTGTTGCATTTGTCATACATTTGCATCAAACAAATCAACCCGCCTGCTTGGCATCAAATGCAACACCCCATGACAGCCAAAGACCTGTTACAAACCCATCAACTCAAACGAACCAGTTGCCGTGAAGGCTTACTGAACGCCTTTCTGGCCAGCAAAGAGGCGCTATCGGAAAGCGACCTTCGCGATCAGGTAGCCGGCAGTTACGACCGCACCACGTTTTACCGCTCGTTTAAAACCTTGCTTGATGCGGGAGTGATTCATAAGATCGTGGTAGACAACACCTTGGTGAAATATGCGCTAACCACGCCCCTCACCCGACAGCACGAGCACGTGCATTTCTTCTGCACCTGCTGCCACACCATTCAATGTTTGCATTCCCCCATGACGTTCAACCTGGAACTGCCGATGGGCTTTCACCGGGAAGACGTGGAAATTCTGATCAAAGGTACGTGCCCTACATGTTGTTAACACGCACATTAACCTTGTTACTGGTGGTTTTTGTCGGCTGTTGCACCCCTATGTTGGCGCAAGGAAAAGCCGATACCATCATCCACCTCAAAGAGGTGGTGATTGTAAAAGGTATGCCCGATGAGCAACAGCGCACCAACCCACTGTCTTCTACCACCGTGAACCGCCAGCGCTTATTGGAAAACCAGCAAGGCAGCCTCATGAAAGCACTAAGCCAACTGCCGGGGCTATCCACCATCGACATCGGATCAGGACAATCCAAACCCTTGATCCGGGGATTGGGCTTCAACCAGGTGGTGGTCGTGGAGAACAACATCAAACACGAGGCTCAACAATGGGGCATGGATCACGGGCTCGAAATCGACCAATACGCGGTTGAGCATGCAACGATCATCAAAGGTCCGGCCTCATTACAATATGGATCCGATGCTATCGGGGGCGTCATTGATTTGAAAAGCGGCCTCATGCCTCAACCCTACACACAGGGAGGCAGCATTGACCTGACGGGCAAATCCAACAACAACCTGCTGGGTGGTTCACTCTGGCTCTATGGGCGGCAACAACGGCTTTGGGGGTCTCTGCGCGTGACCCTCATCGACCATGGAGACGACAGAGTGCCCACCGACAGCATCAGCATCTATTCGTACAAGGCGGCTTTGCACGATAGACGGGTGCGGAATACGGCCGGCGAGGCGTTCAACGTCCAGGCTGTATTGGGGTGGGTGGAGCGTCACTACCTGGGCAGCCTGACGTTGAGCAATGTTCATACGAAGAACGGCTTTTTTGCCAACGCGCACGGACTGGAGCCCCGAAATGTAGACACAGACCTGCACGACAGCTCAGACAGGGACATTCTCAACCCTCATCAGGAAGTCAATCATGTTAAGATGTTACTTTCCAATACCTGGTTGTTGGGACCACACCGCCTGCAAGCCGATGCCGGCTACCAACACAACCTCCGTAAAGAGTGGAGCCTTTATGTCAGCCACGGGTACATGCCCGCTCTGTTCCCCGATAGCATGACGTTTGATCCCTTATTGGAACGGGGGTTCGACAAGACAGTCTGGTCTGCTCATATCAAAGCCAACTTCCGTCTGAGTCAACCATCCAACCTCGTGACCGGGTTGGCTTCTGAACACCAATCCAACCGGATTGAAGGCAGGGGCTTCCTGATTCCTGCTTTCAACCAATCAACCCTTGGTGGTTACGCCCTCATCAATCACAACGTCACCAAGCAGTTGATCCTCCAAGCCGGCCTACGTTATGACATCAGCCACCTTAAGACAAAAGCCTATAGCGATTGGTTCCCAACACCCCTTTCCAACGATGACACAATGAATCCAACGGAAGGCGCGATAAGCTGGATTTATTTACAGCGTGCCGCATCATTAAACCGCCGCTTCAATAACCTCAGCTGGTCGGCCGGACTTGCTTACAACCAGTTGCCCTGGTCGTTAAAAGTCAACGTCGGCAAAAGCTTCCGCATGCCCATCGTCAAAGAATTGGCAGCCAACGGGGTAAACTACCACCGCTTCAGCTACGAAGTAGGCGATCCCTCACTTTCGCCTGAAATCGCCTATCAGGCTGACGTGAGCCTGGGTGTGGAGACAGAGCGCTTCCATCTGACTGTCAGCCCTTTCATCCAGCACTTCCCGAATTATATTTACCTCAATCCCACCTCGGAGCACGACCATCTTTATGGCAATGGCAACCAAGTCTTTTACTATACCCAAGCCAAAGTGAGGAGGTATGGCGGAGAATTGACGGCTCGGTTCCTGCTGAGCAAGTATTGGAATTTGGGCTTATCTGGCGACTATATCCACTCCAGGCAATTATCAGGCAGCAAGAAGGGTTATGCCCTACCCTTCTCACCCCCGGCTTCTCTGCGTCCTTCGGTGCGTTGGGAAACGGACAAATGGGGACGCCTGCATCAACCGTACGCGGCCCTCAGCCTGGAAATGGTGGCGACTCAGACCAATGTCGTCCCTCCCGAAGAAGTCACCCCTGGCCACAGCACCCTTGATCTGACCCTTGGGACCACCCTACCCTTGCGCCGCCAACCTGTCTTGCTCTCCCTCCAGGTGCAAAACCTACTCAACCAAGTCTTTTTCAATCATACCAGCTATTACCGCCTGATTAATCTGCCTGAGCCAGGCCGCAATATGGTGGTGTCACTACGTTTTCCTTTTTAATAATCCTCACGATCAACAACTATTAACCCCTAAAAAAATGAAGCAACTTCACTCGAAGCATTTCCTGCTTGCCCTGTTGGGTCTGGTCCTTACGACACCCTTTTTCACGGCCTGCAACCCAAATGACGACACTGTCGACAAACCCACCATCACCCTCTCTGAGGTTGGCCTTAACAACAGTAAAACCGGCACGATTGGCTCAGGCATTCACCTTCAGGCAGAAATCGTTGCCTTAGGTCTCATCAGTACCGTCACGGTTGAAATCCATGCCGAAGATGGCCAAGGAGGCTCACTCGATACCACCTATAACGAGTTTAAAGACTTGAAGAACACCACGTTTCACAAGCACATCGTCATCCCGGGAACGTTTGAACCAGGCGAATACCACCTGCACCTGATTNNTATTCAGCACACTACCCCATCACACAAAACCTATAACAACGAACCCTTTGGGCGATCGGTTCACGACGCCCAAGGGATTTACCCATCCGTCATCATGAAACGATTCACTCCATTCGGTATACTCTTATTGATAAGCACGTTGATGTGGGCTTGCGACAGCGAAGAAAGCGTCGACNNTTGAAAAGCCAGTCATCGATCTGACCCAACCGGGAGCTTTTCCGTTGAATGGAGACACCCTCCATTTCGGTGACAGCCTTTACATTAAACTACGCTTGAAAGATAACATCGCACTGGGATCCAAACGCAGCCTCAACCTGGACATCCACCACAATTTCGATCATCACTCTCACAGCACCGAAGTCGATGAATCCAACCTGGATCCTGTTAAAACACCGATCAATCCCCTTACTTTCATTCAAAGCTACGATTTACCGGCAGGCTTATCCACCTACGATACCAATATCTTGCTGCACTTACCATCAGCAAACGATCAAGGATNNAAGGCGACTACCACTTTTTCATCAGTCTCACCGATGCCCAAGGCTGGTCAACTCAAAAAGGGCTGAGCATCAAGCTACTGCATCAACACTAACGTTTTCGGAAGTGACCTTTCCCTTGAAAAAGGGATGGCATCCTTTTGAAANNCATCCCATTACTGTTTGATCAGTTTGATGGACAAGAGCGTGCGTTTACCGTTGCCTTCAACTGACATCTTACAGAGGTAGAAGCCCGAGGCAAGGCTGGCGTCGGGTTGCCATACCACGGCGTGACTGCCGGCCTCCCGTTGTTCGTTGACCAGTTGGGCCACCTGTTGACCGGCCAGGTTGTAGACGCTCAAGGTTACGTGGGCCGATTCAGCCAGGGTAAACCGTAAGGTCGTTTCCTGCCTGAAGGGATTGGGGGCGTTCTGTTCCAATTGATCCTGGACTGTGGCACGTACAGGCTCAATCGACGTACTGGCCAGGTCGTCCTTGCCAGGCGAACCGCCAATAGCGTGAGACCGTCTCCAAAACGATGGATCTGTTTGGTCGTCAATGGGATTGACATGGAGGGGCACCAGGGAATAGCCGTCACCATCGGCAGCAGAGGGCCAACCGTTGCCATCTTCGTAGGCCAACGAAAGGATGGTTTGCCCGTTCAGGCCCGACAGCGTCAAGGCTTCACCCGAATTACTGAGGTTGCCCTCGTAGCGACCGTGAGGATACCAGCCATACCGTTCAAGGAAGGCCAAGGGATTGTTGCTTAACACCACAAAGGAATCGGGTTTAACCGACACACCAGGAGCAAATGAGTAGCGAATGCCCTCGGTAAAAGCCACAGCCGAAAGATCGATGGTCGCCC
>DOBD01000228.1:14323-21235 GCA_003506275.1 Bacteroidales bacterium
ACAGCGGTCAGCATGTCTTCCGGATGGTAATGAATTTCCGTTAGTTTCAAATCGGCGTAGTCGGCTGTCATCAGCAAAGGCAGATCCGTCAAGGCACTCCAGGTTGAACCATCCAAGGTCCTGGCTTTTAGGTGAGCCGACTGCTGCAAGGCAATGCTGCCGGTATAACGCACCGCTTTTTCAGCCAAATGCTGGGTGGCTGCTGCGCTGTTGTCGGCCACCAGTTCGGGTAGCACAAAGAAATCCTTACTGGTCGTACGGATGTTCATCCCGTGTATGGCCAATAGATTGGCACCCGGCTGCAGCAAGTTGATGAAGGAAGACAAATCAACGGAAACCGTGACGATGGCATCGCTGCCTGCCGTGGCACTCGCATTCCAGGCAGGATTAGCCGGCGCGTTGTTTGCTGCCACTTGTTGACCGTTGAGGTAGGCCACGTAGCCGTCATCATAACTCAGATTAAGGGTCAACGTGGTCATTTTCTCCATTTTCGCCCCATCGAGGATGAATGGGATACGGATATAGCAGCTGTTGTTGGGCTGCGCAGCTTCACTGCCCATCTTAGCCTGGACATTGAGGGAAACCAGGCTGTTTACGGAAGCCACCGTACTGAAGCCTACGCCTCCGGGAGCACCTGTACAGGCCGTCCAGGCACTGTCGTCAAAACCTGGTTGCAACCAGGTTGATCCGATATCAGAACCGGGCACCAATACACGTTTATCGGCAGAGGCAGGCACCAACGTCCACGTTTGGGCTTCCTCCCCGCTGGCGTTCCAATCGAGAGGATCCGTTCCGTCCAAGGTGTAGTAGATGGCTCCAGTCTTGACCGACAACGCAAGGTTATCACCTGGCAACACCGGCGAATGATCAGGTGTGGCCCCATTGATGGTCACTGTCGGAGCATCGACGGCTGGATAAAAACCCACTGCTCTAAGTTGTTGTATCAGTTTGTCCGTGCGCTGTGGAAAATAGGTATCACGCATGTACGTTTGGCGAGGGCTCCAGAAATCGTTCACAGAGTACAAGTAGGTAGCATCAGGGTTATAATCGAACACATCACGTCGGTTGTCACCCCAGCGAGCGGCCTCGGCATGAATGGCCTTGCTGATTTGATCGGCTCTTTCTTTCCACTGTTGTGCGGCGCGCTGAGGCGTCAATACCCCACCGTTGTAGCAATGGCGCTGGACTCTGTCGGCGAACAACTGTTTGAAGGTATTGTTGGCCATTAATTGCTGGAACACCCGGCTGGGGCAATTATCATTGTTTTCTTTAACGTTATTGTCGTTGAGGTTCTCAAGCACATTTTCAGCGTCCCAACAAAGAAATCGGAACCCATTGTCCGGCTGGACCTTGTTGTAAATGACAGCCCAGTTATGGTCGTCCCAATCGGTGTTGCCCGCATAGAAATTCAACAGCATGTAATCGGCGAGGTTTTCCATATCGACCAAAGGAGTATATGCCGGGTTACGGCGGCCATCGGGATTATTGCCTCTGAGACGTTGGTAGGCTGCATCGGTCGTCAACCCGGCATTAGCCATGGCCACCACTTGTTTCCAAGTCTGGTTGGTACCATCCACCACGCTACTGGCGTTGTCTTTTACTACGTCAAAATCAGCTTCCTCTCCGTTGAGATATGCTTGAGCGTAGTCTTTGTCAAGGCGTTCAGACAAGGCATAGATACCCCAGAACAAGCCATTGATGTACACGTTGCAGAAGCGGGAATTACTGGAGGGGTGTCCCATGGCACGTTGCACATCCTTTGTCCAGATGTCGCTGTGATAGGAGCTCATTAACCGGTCTGAATGTGACCAGTGTGTCCAGGAATTACCGAATCCAGCCCTGAAGATGATTTTGTTCTGCTCAGCGTTGAACCCCTCGCCATACAGAGGAAAATTCCACTTCTTGGGACCATATTCTTCTTTGAACACCATGATGAATGAATGCTTGGGATTCTTTTCGTTCAGACGACTGGCCTGGCCTTGCATACGCAACCCCGCATCTATTTGAGAAAAAGCAGGTTCCTTCATATAAGATGGCAAGGAGGCGTTCGCTCCTTTGATAAATTCCATGGAGACCGGTCGTTCCCAACCTGAACCAAATCCACCGTAAGGGCCTGTATAAAGGTAGATGCCACCGGTATCCGGATCGGTACTTTCGGAGAACAGATAGCCCAAGTCAGTAACCAGGGAAATAGTGGGCAAGTCAAGCAGGCCTTCCTTGATACGATCGGCCTCGCCGGCCAGATTGACCAGTTCAGGGTCCATTTCGTAGTCAGCAGGCAGGCGTTTTATCCCATTGTGCGTAACATTCCCATCGCTGAATGGTCCCCACAAACTTGGGTAACCTGCCGGATTGTTGGGTTGCTGGAGCACCTTGTCTGGAAATATATACGTACTGGTAGCCACCCGGCTATTTTGCCAGCCATCCTTGAGGGCAATGACTCTAACCACGGTCGTGGTAGTAATGTTTAAGGGTGTCGTGTATCGAGTTCCCTTGGTCTCAGACGGAGTGCTCCCATCAAGGGTGTAAAAAAGCGTGGCCGTAGGATCACTTGTATTGAGGGTTAAGGTGATGGGTTGAGTGAAAAGCCCCCGATTGATGCTGAACGTGGGAGTGGGCAACACCCCTCCTGCTGTGGTCTCCGCATTACCCGGGGTCGGCGTTGTCAACAGGGCGTACACCCCATTGAGGTAGCCGTAGGACTGATCGGACAGCAGTGCAGGAAAACCGGGTTCGAACACCGTCACCGGACTGCCCCCGTCGTCGTACAGGGCCAGGTATTCACCTGAAGCGCTAAGTTTGAAATTGGTATGCAGAAAACCGCTCGCCTTGCGCCTGTCTTTCTCAGAGGCAAACACAATCAAGCAACTTTTGCCATGAAGCCAGACATCGGGAAAGACCCACTTGTATCGATTTTCCGGATTGTCAGTCAACACCCAGCCAGCCAGGTTTACCGGACTGTCCGAACTATTGTATAACTCAATCCAATCACTGTATTCACCGTCTTCATCCGCCAGGACGGACGAATTGGACGCCATGATTTCGTTGATACGAACAGGCGATGACGAATTAACCTCAGCAGCAAAAAGGATGCCATCCTTTTTGGAGGTCAACAAAAACAGGAACAACAACAAACAAGCGGCTCTAGAGCGGCTTGGGCAGGCAAATGGGTTTTTCATGACGGCGCAAAGGTACGCACGCCTGTTGTATCCGACTATCGTTGAGGGTACAAATGCTGCGGATTTTGTAACATCTCAAACCTCAATTGCCAGGGTACACGAGCAAACGGGCCGTGTACAATCCATCACGCTCAGCATATTCAAACCGCATGGCCACGTCAAGGGCATCGTCGCAGCGCACAAAATGAACGGCCTGACCATTGTTAAGCTCCCGATACGCGAAATTGTTACCCAGGGCCGTCATGAGTTTCTGAAAGAAGGGGCCGCCCTTTGCTTCAAACGTGGCTTTGTCGACATTTTTACACACATTGACCACATAGTAGCGGTAACCACCGGGTTTTCTTCGATGACTGCATCATCGTAACCGGGCAACTTATAAAAGGTCGAGAAAGTGGCCACTTTATCAAAATCTTCGAATTCTCCGGTAATGACCTTGAATCCTACTTGTGCATGTTCCAACAAACTGTAGACCGATTCCGTGAACGGGGAGTCATCGGGAAATCCCGGCAGGAGTGTGTAATCAATGTACGTCAGGATCTCATCTTTTAGGATGCCACCATCCTGAGCCTGAGGAAACTCAAAACTAAGATCGTGCGTGTTGAAAATATGCTGGATAACGAATGAACACGAGAATACACGAATCAAGCTTTCGTTACGAAGTATCGGGTAGGTATTCATGATCGTGCCTCCGGCGACTTCCCGTTGTTTAACCGAGAACTTCATGATGGGGTAGCAACCCCTCAAGGCATTCGCCCACTCGTTTTGTTTTTTGAACGCACCCAGATGGGTATCATATTTACCAAGTTCTTCTTTAAATGTTAACTTACCCAGGCTCTCGAAGAAGCCGGAAGACACTGCCCCCTCCAACTGTATGGTTGAATTCGTTTTAAACGGATTGGCTTCATCTTTTTCACCCATGAGCGGCATAAAATCAGCGGCATGGTTGAGTAGTTTCTCAAAGGCTTGGCAAATGGCCAGGTTCTCAGCCGATAGCGGGGATAACAACCCCAGCAAAGCGATAATCAACAGGTGTTTTCTCATGGTACGGCGGTATTGGTTCACTAATCGCTAAACACTCCTGCGAAAGTACAACGAGAATCCATTCATTATCCGTTTGACCAACAAATAATGCTGACTTACCTATAAATAAATACGATTTGCACCCAAAAAGGGCCTTAATACCAGTTTAACGCGTGTAGACCACTTTATGCATGGCTGAATGTGAAGCCCATTGGATCTTGACCAGGTAGAGACCATTTGGCAATGCCTGTTTACCCAAATCAACCATAGATTCCTGTGTACCTGCCTCTTGCATCAACAGACGACCTTGAACGTCGTACACTTGAATGGTATAGGGCTCCTGCGTTGTTGTCTTGACAAAAAAGACGCCATCGGTGGGATTGGGATAGAGCTGGACCAGGGTAGCTATCGCTGGTTGATCCGCCAAAGAAACGTGGGCGTTACTATCATCGGCAAAGGGACTGCCGTTGAGTGTGGTCGAAGCCACCCAATAGAAAGGATCGTTTGGATCACCGGTTGGATTTGATTCCCAGGCGCTTAATGTATAACCCCTGCCATCAGGCAACGTGGGCCAGGGAGACCTGTCGTCGTAGGTAAAACTCATCAGTATCCTGTTTTGTCTGTCTGCCAACACAACGGTTTCCCCGCTGTTGGAAAAGTTCTTGGAAAAACTGGCGGTGGGATACTGTTTGTACCGGGTATAGAAACGGTTGGGTTTGAAGGCAGCGACATAAAAAGCACCGGGGGCCAGGACACTATATTCGGGAAATGGGTGATAGACAGCCGAATCCAAACGCAACCCCGTCAGATCAATATAGGCATTGCCGGTGTTCTTGAATTCAATGAATTCGTAGTGTTCACCATCGATGGTATCACCTCCGATCAGGGTATCAGCCGGGTGATAATGCAATTCAGTTGGTTTAAGATGGGCGTAGTCTTCATCTGCCTTGCTCAGCAACAGGTGTTTGAGCGGCCCCCATGTCCCGTTATCGTAGGTACGTGCGTTGATCACTGAAGTCTGATCGAGCGTCAGGCTGACACTTCCCTGAGCCGATTTGGCCGTGAGATTGACGCCGCCCCCCAGGTTGCGGGGATCCGTATTGTCAAGGGTGTAATACAACGAACCACCAGTGGCATTGTCCGGATGGGTCAATGACACCATCTGTTCGCCGGAGAAGCGCTTATACTCGGTATAGGTTAGCGTACCATTCAAGCGAAGTAACGGGGTTTTCAACGTGGGGTACAGCCCTTCATCCTTCAATTGTTGTATGACAATATCCGTTCTATCTGGGAAAAATCGGGTGTACACACTTTCGAGGAATGTAAGCCAGTCCTGCTTGGTAAACGATGGTCTCCGCTTGGCATCACCCCAACGGGCCGACTCGGCAATGATGGCGTAGTCTATCTCGGCCTGTCTGGATTCATACGGCAAGGGAGCCAGCACGGCCGAAAGGAGACCACCCTTGGTCAGGTGCTTGTAGGCCCTGTCCATAAAGCGCAGTTTATATTCGGGATTCATCGACAACCTGTAATGCAACCACTGTGGATTGAAATCGCGCACGCTGGTGATGTTCATTTTTCCAGAACTACCCAGGTTAACCCTGTTTTCCTGCAAACCGGCATTGATGTTCACCGGGTCGGGAAACATACTGTGTTCAGAATCGTGCGCAAGAAAACGGAAACCCTTGGAATGGTCGTTACGGTTGTACACGGCGTAGAAATTATTGGGCATATCATTACCAGACCAAGCAGAGACAGGTGCATCAAAATTGCCCGTATAGAAAATGATGAGCATGTACTCAATCAAATTATCAATATCTACCAGGTTTTTGCCCAAAGGATTGAGGCTGCCGTTGGAGTTCTTGCCTTGCAAGGCCAGGTAGGCAGAATTGGAGGCAAAACCGGTCACACACTTGTTCCACAATTCGGTCCAGGCATCCATGTTGCCATCGGTGGGCTCGTTAAAGTAAGGCCAACCATCCGAATTGACCTTGATGACGTCGTAATCCTCTTTTTCACCGCCAAAATAGGTTTCGGCGTAACTGGCCTCGGCCCGCTCATCTGTCTGGTAAAGTCCCCAGTACATACCGTTCAAGTAAAGGTGGTAATAGCGGCCACGCTTGTAAGGCTGACCCATCTTGCCTTGCAAATCACGGCTGTAAATATCGGTGATGTAGTTATTGTATTGGCTGCCGTCCTTGCTCCAGGAATAGTTTTGTTCACATCGAAGGTCGATGCAGTCGAAGGAGGTCGCACCTTCCGTACCAAACAAGGGGTATTCAAGCTTTTTAGGCCCGTATTCTTCCCTGAAGTAAAAGCGAGGCGCCCGTTTTGGACTGCTTTTTTCCTTGGCACTGGCGGCTCCCCTGATGCGCAGACCAGCATTGATCTGAAATTGTTGTACGCCATTTTCATCGATTAATTCGATGGAACACGGACGTTCCCAAGCGCGTCCGCCTTTCTCGGCATTGACATAAATACCAGTGGCCACACTGAACAAATTGGCCATATCAGTGGTCAGAGAGATGGTGGGCAGTTGTTTAAGGGACTTCTCCATCAAGGGAGCGTAGGTGGCACTGTTGGTCACATCGGTTGCCATGGCGTAATCCAGCAACTGATTATTGACACTCGTGCCTGGCCAAGGATTGCCGGGATGAACCTGCGTCTTGACTTTATCCAGAAATACGTAGGTATGAGCCACCGGGAACGATGG
>DOBD01000024.1 GCA_003506275.1 Bacteroidales bacterium
TGGACACCGTCGACCAGGTGCAACAAATCCGTATCAGCAAAGAAAACCTTGGGCCTGGGACTGTCAGGCCAGACCAGGCGCTTGCCCACCTGGGTCAAGAGGGAGGCCAGGGTGGTAGCCACAGTGGCTGTCATAGCGATTCTGTATCGGAAAAACAGGGTCACGACAATGGTGGCGGCGATAAGGGGAAAGGCGCCAAATTCAGTGATCCAACGGAAGATGACATCGGCAAAGGGACTGTTGAGGCGATTGATGGCCAGATGGATGTTGCCTTTGTCTACCGTCAACAGCACGGTAAGGCAAATGGCCAACAACAGGCCGTAGATCAGCCAAAGAGTGTTGTGTTGAGCAAACAGGCCTACCTTGGGTTCCGACGACGATGGGTTTTCCGTTGGTGACAGCGGTGTTTTACGTGATTTCAAAGGGTTGTTGAGAGGGCTTCCTGATACGTCCATTGAGTAGGTTCGTTGATTATTGACCAAAATTAACGGTTTTTTGGATAGGTCTGGCCACGCTGCCCTTCGTGCTGTGATTTTTATTCGTATTTTTGCCCAGATTAACGGCTACTACCTTGGATCTATTCGAACACATACGGGCNNGGTGGCCAAATTGGCCCGCCAACTGCACGGTTATTTCACCTATCCCAAACTGGAAGGTCCCTTGGGGACACGCATGAAGTTTCGTGGCCGCGAGGTACTTAACTGGAACATCAGTGATCACCTGGGGTTGGGCATGAATCCTGACATCAAGGCCATCGATGTAGCCAACACCGACAAGTGGGGCTTGTCCTATCCTGTGGGCAACCGGGTCATGTCGGGTCAAACCAGTCTGCACGAAAAACTCGAATCGGAACTGGCCGAATTGACCAATAAAGAGGATGCCGTGGTGCTTAATTACGGCTACCAGAGCTTTATGTCCATCATCGACGCCCTGTGTGGCCGCAACGATGTCATCATTTACGATGCCTTGATTCACGCCTGCCTGCTGGATGGCATCCGCCTGCACATGGGGCGGCATTACGTCTACCAACACAACAACCTGGAGAGCCTGGAAAAGCAGCTGGTGAAAGCCACCTCGGTGGTCAGTGAAACGGGCGGTGGCATTCTGGTACTCACCCACGGCGTGTTTGCCCCGACGGGAGAATACGGCAAACTCAAGGAAATACTGGCCTTGAAGGCTTCATACGAATTCCGTTTGTTGGTGAACGACGCCGACGGGTTTGGCGTGGAGGGCAAAACCGGGGCCGGTACGGGGGAACAGCTGGGTGTCAACGACGCCATCGACATTTACCTGGGTTCTTTTTCCAAGGCCTACGGGTGTATCGGTGCGTTTGTGGCTGGTCCTGAATACATCATGAACTACCTCCGGTACCATACCCGCTCGCAAATTCATTCCAAGGCTCTGCCTATTGTTTACGTGGTCAGTGTACTGGAACGCATCGAGTACCTGAAGCAGCATACCAAACTCAGGCAGGAGCTTAAAAAGAAGGTCAGGTACTTGCGCAACGAACTGATCAAACATGATTTTGATACGGGCAATTCGGAGGCCACGGTTATTCCGGTGTATTTGCCCTGTTCCTTATACCAGGCTCTCAATCTCATCATCGACCTGAGGGAAAATTACAACATCTTCTGCCCCATTCTGGTGTATCCATTCGTGCAGAAAGACGTATTGCAGTTGCGCTTCCTACCAACCGTGGCCCACACCAAAGAGGACATTGACTACACGGTCAAGGCTTTGATCAACGTTCGGACCAACCTGAACGAGGGGCGTTACAACGCGGGGGACATGTTTTCAGAAGCAAAATAAACCTTCTTTTTCCACCGTTCGTACCTGGGGAACAGCCGTTCGGGCTCGCTGGTATACCAACCGTAGCCGTTGCGCCGTTCATAGCTGATTTCGGCGATATCGTACCGGACGATGCCATCCCTGTCGCAGACAAAATCTTTATTCGTTTCCAGGTCGCAGAAACGGCCCCATAGGTCGGGGCCTTCCGTGCTTTGTATCATGCGGGCATCGCGTTGGCCTTCGGCGTTGGTGTAGCGCTCCAGGCGTCTGTCTTTGATGCGGTTGGCGTCAAACCAGGCCATAGCGCCTTCTACGGCTGCTTTCACCCGTTCATCCGGGTCTGGTAATTCCATCAACAAGACAACCAGGTTGACCGATTCGGCACCGCTCAGGGAGGGCAGTTCGTAGGCCCTGGCTTTGGCTGGCAGTAAGGTCTTTTCATCGTGTTGGGCGCACCACACGGTTTTTTTGCCGCGCTGTACGTATTGGGTGGCCAGGATGCAGTCGATGCCTCGCTTGAAAGCATCGGCGGCTTTGGCTTTAAGGGTCGAGTCGATTAAACCGTTGAATACGGGGTGATCGTCTTTCAAGGCACGCAGCAACTGCATGATGTTGCTCATGGCGTTGTCGTTAAACGTGATGTGGGTATAGTAGCCGTCGGTGCGGGCAAACTGCCTGAAACCGCCGTTGGGGTATTGCAGGCTGAACACGAACGTCAGCCCCCGCTGAAAGGCGGTTTTGTAAGCCGTGTCACCGGTGGCCTGGTACATATAAGCCAGAAACAAGAGCTCTGAATACGTGCCGCTGTTATCGATGGTGGCGTCTTTNNCCTGACGTTCTTGGGCCATCCGCCGTTGTCTTTTTGCAGCAACAACACCATCTCGGCTGTTTTTGCGGCTTCTTCTGTGCGGTACCAGGTGGTATCTTTACGGTGCAACCAACGGTTTGGAGTGCGCAAGGCTTGTGCTAGCAGGGGTGAAACACTCAGCAGACTGATTAACGTAAGGAGGGCGATTCGTTTCATGATTCGTGCAGTTAACGGCTCATTGCTGCGGGCCGACATCAAAAGTAAGAAGAATTGCTGAAGAAAAAAAGGATGCCATCCCTACCAAAAGGATGGCATCCCCAAAAAAAG
>DOBD01000276.1 GCA_003506275.1 Bacteroidales bacterium
GCAAGCCTGCCGGTCTCGATGACCAGCGGACGGCCTGCAAAGGTGGTCTTGAAGATTTTTTCCATGAGGAATACCTCCATAAGAGGCAGCGATTCTGATGCTGCCCGGTGACGGCCGATCGGCCGTCCGGACCGCCGGGCGGTAGTTTGTAGGTTCCGTGTCTGTCCCATGACAGCCATGCAACCTACCCTCTACTGCGAGGCGATCCCGATCCGATGAAGTGTGCATTGTCTTTGAAAATGGTGAGCGGTTGGACGCTCACCATTCTGCAGACAATACGTGATTACTTTCTGATGTTCAGCTTCTCTATGACCGCACGATAACGGGCGACATCGATCTTGGTCAGATAATCCAGCATGCCTCTGCGCTGTCCGACCATCATCAGAAGACCGCGACGGGAATGGTGATCATTCGGGTGCTGCTTCAGATGTTCGGTCAGGTGGTTGATCCGCTCGGTCAAAATGGCGATCTGGACTTCCGGTGACCCGGTGTCGCCTTCCTTCAGGCCATACGTGGCGATCAGTTCTGCTTTTCTTGCCTTGTCCATGTGTTCCTCCTCTTTTAGTCCTCTGGCAACGTCAGGGGTTGGACAATCCGATGACCTTGCTCAGGGCAGATACCAAAGTATATTAGCATATTCGCCGTTATCTGTAAAGTGATCAAGGGCGGCAGGCACGATTCAGGAGCGATTCAGGAACGATTTCAGGAACGATTTCAGGAACAAATCAGGAACGATTTCAGGAGTGATTCAGAAACGATTTCAGGGTTGCTTGCTCAGCTGCCCGATTCTAACCGCTTCTGTCAGGGATAGCGATGCTCCTTGCCCTCAGCCTTGATGATCACCTCATTGCGTTCGGGATCTGGTGAAGCCTCCACATGACCGACGACACGCGCGTCCAGTCCGTGCCCGGCGGCAATCGCGAGGATCGCTTCCGCCTTCTGCTCAGGGCAGTAGAGCTCCAGTCGATGTCCCATGTTGAACACCTGGTACATTTCTTTCCAGCCCGTACCCGATTCGGCCTGGATGAGTTTGAACAGCGGTGGGACAGGGAAGAGGTTGTCCTTGATGACGTGCAGGTCGTCAATAAAATGGAGTATCTTGGTTTGGGCACCGCCTGAACAATGCACCATGCCATGGATGTCGGCTCGGTTGGATTCCAGCAGGCGCTTGACAAAGGGAGCGTAGGTGCGGGTGGGGGAAAGCACCAACTTGCCGGCATCCAGTGGTGAGTCGGCTACCACGTCCGTGAGCCGCTTGCTGCCAGTATAGACCAAATCGGTCGGCAGGGCTGGGTCGTAACTTTCGGGGTACTTGCCGGCCAGGTAATTGGCGAATACGTCGTGTCTGGCTGAGGTTAGACCGTTGCTGCCCATGCCTCCGTTGTAGGAAGATTCGTAGGCGCTCTGTCCGTAGGAGGCCAAACCTACAATCACATCACCGGCACTGATATGGGCATTGTCAATGACGTCAGCCCGTTTCATCCGGCAGGTGACGGTGCTGTCTACGATGATGGTTCTGACCAGGTCGCCTACGTCAGCTGTTTCACCGCCGGTACCGTGGACGCCAATGCCCATGTCCCTCAGCTCGGCCAGGAGTTCGTCGGTGCCCTGGATGATGGCGGAGACAACTTCGCCAGGTATGAGTAATTTGTTGCGGCCTATGGTCGAGGAGACCAGAATGTTGTCAACGGCGCCCACGCAAAGCAGGTCGTCGATGTTCATAATCAGTGCGTCCTGGGCGATGCCTTTCCAGACACTCAGATCGCCCGTCTCCTTCCAGTATAGGTAGGCCAAGGAGGATTTGGTGCCGGCGCCGTCGGCGTGCNNATTTTGCAGAAAGCTTTGGGATACAGGCCTTTGTCTATCTTTTTTATGGCCTTGTGCACGTCATCCTTGGCGGCAGAAACACCGCGCAGCAGGTACCGTTGGTCGCTCATAACGGGGAAATTGGTTGGTCGGACAAAGATACATATTTTTGTCCAGCCCTTGGTTTGACGGTGCTGTCTTTTTCCTTCAAACCGCAGGGATGTAACAGTTATTTAATAGGAAAAGGGTATAGAGTCAGCGAAATAATCGTAGTTTTGCATCCATAAAGAATGAATTTTTATGCACCTTAAAAACGACTCGTATGACCCGTAAAATCGCGCTTTTATGCCTGGTACTTTTTTCGATCGTGGGGCTGGCTTCTGCCCAACACGTGGTGAAAGGGATGCTGGTGGATAGTGAGACACAGGAGCCCATCATTGGGGCAACGGTAGTGAATGCTGCCACCAAGACCGGGGATGTCTCCCAGTTGGATGGTAGTTTTCAACTCACGTTCATCGGGGGCGACCTGACCCTGGATATTTCCTATCTGGGATATACACCTGTCACCAAAAAGCTCACAGTCAAGGGTAATGTTGACCTGGGCGTCATAGCCATGACGTCCGATGCCATTGGCCTGGGTGATGTCACCGTGACCGCTTCGGTAGCCATTCGCCGTAAGACGCCCGTGGCGTTGTCAACCATCGAACCGGCCACCCTGGAAGTCAAGATGACCAACCAGGAATTCCCTGAGATCCTCAAGATGACCCCAGGTGTCTATGCCACCAAGCAAGGTGGTGCGTATGGTGACTCGCGTATAAATCTACGCGGTTTTGAATCTGCCAACATCGCAGTCATGGTCAATGGTGTGCCTGTCAATGATATGGAATGGGGCGGCGTGTACTGGTCAAATTGGGCTGGTCTTTCCGATGTGACCAAAAGCATGCAGGTACAGCGGGGACTTGGGGCCTCGAAGATTGCTTCCCCCTCTGTGGGCGGTTCGATCAACATTGTCACCAAATCGACGGACGCCAAACGGGGTGGTACGGTGTATTACGGTCTGGGCAACGATGGCTACCTGAAACAAGGTATTTCTTTCTCTACTGGCTTGAGTGAAAATGGCTGGGCAGCCACTTTCCTGGGCTCCAAGACCACCGGTAACGGTTACATACAAGGGACCGATTTCGAGGCCTATACCTGGTTTGTCAACTTGTCCAAGGTGCTCGATAATCATACATTGTCGTTTACCGGTTTTGGTTCGCCCCAATGGCACAACCAACGTAATTACAACAATTACCTGACCATCGCGGAGTGGCAGAAACAACCCCTGGGTTACAAATATAACCCGGCCTTTGGTTATGACATGAATGGTCAGGCTAAGACGTCCAACCGCAATGAATACCACAAACCACAGCTTTCATTGAATCACTACTGGACCATCGATGACGTGTCGTCGTTGTCGTCCGTGGTTTATGTGTCCATTGGAAATGGCAGTGGTTACAGTGGCCAGGGGTATACCTCCGACGACCGTTCGTCTTGGTATGGGGCCTCCAGCGGCCTACCCAACAATCTGTTCAGGCGGCCTGACGGCGCCTTTGATTATGGGGCCATCTATGCGCTCAACCAGGATCCTGACAATCTGAACGGAGCCAAGATGGTGATGTCACAATCGGTCAACCAACATCGTTGGGTGGGATTACTTTCCACGTATACCCGTCAACTCGATCAGCTTGAATTTTCCGGTGGCGTGGACGTGCGCTATTATAAAGGTATTCACACCAACGTTATCAACGATATGTACGGTGGTTCGTTCTTCATTGATCAGACTAACCGTCCCAACCTGACCTCGACGGATTGGAAAACCAGAAAACTGGGGCTGGGTGATGTGGTGTACAGGGATTATGATGGCTTTGTCTTTTCACAAGGGGTATTTGGACAGGCCGAATACACCGATGGGCCCCTTACTGCCTTTGTATCGGGTTCCTTGTCGAACACGTCTTATTGGCGCTACGATCGGTTTTACTACGATGAGGCTGATGCCAGGTCGGAAACGGCTAATTACCTGGGATTCACCCTCAAAGGTGGAGCTAATTACAACCTTGATGAGCACCATAACGTCTTTGCCAACGTAGGGTATATTTCCAGGGCTCCTTTCTTTTCTGGCGGCGTCTTCCTGCAAGCTGCTACCAGCAATATCACCAATCCTAACGGAGTTAACGAGAAATCGTTCTCCTTTGAACTGGGTTACGGATACCGTTCGCGTTACCTGACAGCCAATGTCAACGTCTACCGGACTTCCTGGCTGGACAAGACTATGGTCATCAGCCAAGATGCCTCTTCCTACGAAGCACTGGTGCTCAATATGGAGGGTGTCAACGCCTTGCATCAGGGGGTCGAAGTGGACCTGGTTTCCAAACCGCTCAAAGGTCTCGAGTTGACCGGTATGCTGTCCATTGGTGACTGGCGCTGGACCAACAACGCTTCAGGTTATCTATACACGCGACAGGGACAGCCTGTTGACCGTTTTGGCAACGAAGTGCCTATGATGAGTGCCGATCACTACCGCATGAAGGTCAACCTCAAGGGTATCCGTGTGGGTAACTCGGCTCAGACTACGGCAGCCCTGGGTGCCAACTACGAATGGCTCAAGGGTTTCAAAACCGGTCTTGACTATGTTTACTGGGGCCGTAACTACTCCTACTACAAGCTCAACGATGTTAGCTCGACGTTGACTCCGGAAACGACCTACAAGCAACCTTGGATGATACCGGCTGCCGGCGTGTTTGATTTCTACGCGTCCTATCGCTTCAAGTTGGGTGATTTCAACTGCTTACTCAACGGTAAGATAGATAACGTTTTTGACCAGACCTACATTGCTGATGCCGCTGACGGTGATGACCACACCTGGAAAACAGCCAAGGTCTTCTACGGCTTCGGTCGTACTTGGAGTATGGGGCTGAAACTGATGTTCTAATGGTAACCACTCAAATAATCGCACAATGATACAACTATCCCGCTTATTTCCTGTCATTGGCCTGGCTGTTATGCTGGTTGCCTGTGACTACAACGAAACGAACTTTCCCGGCTTCGACGATGCGGCCAAACCGACCAATGTGATTGTCCGCACGGACTCGTTGACGACTGCCGACATCAAAGCCATCAGAGACTTGATTTTGGACAGCGCCAAGACTGCGGCCGATACCGCCGCTTACGACTACATCAAAGCCAATGGCTGGTTTCACGATGTGGATGCGCCTGCCGATGTGTACGTGCCACTTTGGTTGGCCGACCGTTACAAGTACGCCGATCAGACGTCGGCTGTCATGGTTGTTGTCCCCCAGTACATTGCTGATGAGGGTGAGGTACAGGTGTTGCATCAAAAGTACATCCTCGACAGTGTGTGGTATTACTTCAATGCGGAGATCTTGCTCGAACCGTTTAATGCCGGTTTGGGTGCGTTCACTGAATACAGTGTATCCGGGGCTCAGAAGTGGTTCTTCAAGGCCTATCAAAGCGCTGGTTACGCCAACGCGTCTGGCTACGCCAACAGCCAAAGCAACGCCAACGAAGACTGGCTTATATCGCCGGCCATGGACCTGACCAAACGCACGGCAGCTGTCCTGGTGTTTGAACACACCATCAACAAGGGTGACACGGCCAACCTCAAGACTAACCATACGTTGTGGATCAGCACGGATTACACAACCGGGAATGATCCCGCTANNCATCACGACGTATCCGGCTGGCTACAATTGGACGTTTGTCTGGACGGGTGATATTCCTTTTCCTGCCTCTGTCATGGGTCAGAGCAACGTACGATTCGCCTTCAAGTACCTTTGCTCGGACACCGAGTCTGCTACCTGGGAGATCCGTAATCTGAGTGTGATGGAACCGCAGGAGTAGGATTGAATGGCTTTTATGAAACTAAAAAAGTCCTCTTTTGAAGGGGACTTTTTTTATACGGTATGGTGTAACACGTGTCTGTACTACCTTTCAAGCATCGTTAAAGTACAAAGCAAGCACGCAAAGATTCTGAGGAATCTTTAAGTGCTTCCTTGACTTGTTGTCTGTACAACTCATCGTAAGGAGATGTCTTTGAAGTTGACAAAAGATTCTTTTGCTCCCTTAGATACTTGCCACTTCCAACAATAGCCAGCTCGCCTTTACGTGTCTTCTTGTAAAGGGTTGATTTTGTTTCTATTGGCTGGCTCATACAAAAAAGCGCTTGATTATTATCTCAATTAAAAGGTTCTGCAATGTACGGTTTGTTCTGAAATTGAGCAAAATATTACATCGGAACGAACTATTTGAACTGGCTGAAGTTGATGGTTTGCTCAGGGTGATACTCTATGGGATTTGTAAAACGACATTACTTCACCATCTCCATCAGCTGCTGGAACCCACTTACTACCTCATATTTTACTTGATCGGTACTGATGGCTCTGAAGTGTTCACGGGCACAATGGATCTTTGCCCCTTCAATTTCTCGCAGGTCGAGAGTGGACATTGATCCTTTGGTCTCTGCCACGAAATACACGTGTTTCACCATACCCTGGTTGAAGGCTATGGCCCAGTCGGGATTGTATTTGCCCACCGGCGTGGAGATAAAAAAACCTTTGGGCAACTTCACATATACACAGACCTCTTCGCTTTTGTCAAGTTTTTCGGCAAAAGGCTTTTCCGTACCCGGCGAATCAAACAAAATGTAGTCGTACAGGTGTTTGTCAGCAGGAATGGCATTGACACCGAGTGTGCCTTTCAACGATGGTTCGGTAAAAATGGCTGTATCGAAGGTTTCTTCCAGTTTGTTGTAGGTAATGTGCTGAACAATAGCTGTTGCCTTTTCCTCGTTAATAAGGGCGGCTGCTTTTAAGATAAACGCCTCCGGATTGTACGTAAACTGTTCGAAAACATCCTTGCGGATTCCGGTCAGTACCTGAACAATGGTGCGACGAGTCAGCCCGGTTTCTTCCACCAGTTTGCCCACCAAATCGTATTTAACGTTGCCATTGGCCGAAGTATTCACCACCACCTGCCTGCTGCTCTGTTCTTTAAAGTCTTCGCCCCGCATCAGGCTCTCTTTGGAAGAGATGGCATCCATGGCACCCGTGCTGACCGTGTAGAAAATTTTGGGAACGAGTAGGTGCAAATCCAACTTAGCCACTGCCTTACGTACCAGCTCCTCAGTTTCAAAATCGACCACATAGGCCGTTTTGGCGTTGATGTTTTTCCAAAGTGCCTGGAACTCTTTACGGTTGAACTTTTCCTGGTCAAAGGTCAATGACACATTGCTCGCACGGGCATTTTCCGGTTGCATTACCTTCGGATTGTATATGGTATCAAGGATTGCTACAACAGCCGTTTTGTATTCAGCCAGTTCTTCAGACAACACGAGTTGTTCGCTTTCCTTTTCCTGGTAATACTTATCGGTCAGTTCACCCTTCTTGTCAAGGTAACCATGTACGATGAGGTCAAAATGAATGTTAGTGGCCAGCTCATTGTCGATTACCACATCTTCGTCGCTGAGGGTTTTTACCACCTTGCCTTCAAAAAGTTCGATGGTTACCTTAACCGGTCGTTCGGCCACCACTTCAGCCAACTCGGTCTGCAAGCCTTTGGCAAATTGGTCGTAGCTTTCAGAAGCAATGACCGTGAGCTGATTGACACGATGTACTTCCTCACCCAGGAATCCTATATCCATACGGTCACCGTCCTGGTTCACACACAGGCGCAAGCCGCGACCCACTTCCTGGCGTTTTCTGGTTTCAGCCGTACTTTGTTTCAGTGTGCATATCTGGAATACGTTGGGATTATCCCAGCCTTCCTTGAGTGCCGAGTGGGAAAAAATAAACCGAACGGGCTCGGCAAACGACAGCAACCGTTCTTTATCTTTCATGATCAGGTCGTACGCTTCCACGTCGTTGCTTTCACGTGTGGTGCGTTCCACCTTGCTGTCGATGAATTGCTTCTTTTTCTTATCGATGGAAAAATAGCCGGCGTGTGTGGTAGAGGCATCCCTACTTTTCAAGTACGCCACATACGCCTCTTCGCCAAACTGTAACTGAAGATTGCCTACGACATCGGTATATTCTTCTTCGAACACGTCTGCATAAACACCGTTAAAGGCATTACCAGCCGCATCATACTGCTTGTATTTGGCTACTTCATCGATGAAGAAAAGGCTAAGCACCTTGATACCTTTGCTGAACAGCTGGCGTTCGCGTTCGATGTGCGAGAGGATGGTCTCACGGATTTGGATACGGCGTAATTGTTCTTCATTGACAGCGCCCTTCACATCGCCGGCGTAGATTTTCAGTCCGTTTTGAAAAGTGAGTGAGTTGTCGCGACCATCAATTTCGGTGATTACGTAGCGGTCTTTGTAGCTTTCCAAACCGTCCGACTTCTCGTAGAGGTTGAATCCGACTGATACCTGACGCACCACTGTTTTGATACCCGATGCCTGTTTCACCTCAAATCCCAGCTGAGCCGTTGGATTCTTGTCTTTGAAAAGGTTGATGCCTTCCAGATAGACGTAGCTCTCTGTTCCAGTCGTTCCGGTTTGGCTAATGCCCTTCACGGCAATGCGTTTAACCAATTTCTTGTTGTAAGCCTCCATCGCATCGAGACGGTACACCAGGTTATAGAGGCTGTCTTTCTTGTGTGTGGCCGAATACCTCAGGGTGAATAAGGGGTGAAAGTTTTTCAGGTTCTCCTTGGTTTGTGTCCCTTCAACTGACTGTGGTTCGTCGATGATAAGAATGGGGTTGGTTTGTGCAATCACATCAATGGGACGCCGACTTCTGAAAGCATCCAGTTTCATGTAAATACGCCTGGCATCGGCTCCTCTTGCATTGAAAGCCTGTGAGTTGATGATCATCACATTCATCTGTTCGTCGCTGGCAAAACGGTCAATTTCTGTAAGTTGAGCCGAATTGTAGATGAAGAAGTGGATGCGCTTTCCGTACTCTTCGGTAAAGTGTTCCTGTGTAATCTGGAACGACTTGTAAACTCCTTCGCGGATGGCAATGCTGGGCACCACAACGATGAATTTACTCCAACCATAGCGTTTGTTCAACTCAAACATCGTCTTGATGTAGGTATAGGTTTTACCGGTACCCGTTTCCATTTCAATGGTCAGGTTGTACCGACCCTCTAGTGAAGCAGAGGGTGCAATTTGATGGCCTCGCTGAATCTGACGAATGTTTTCCAGTACTTTCTGGTCGGTCAGTTCAGGTACCATTTTGTGGTTCTTGAACCCAGTAAAGTCATAGAGCTTTTGATGTCCCTGATTATCACCCTGATCCACCAAATACTGCGTTCCTGACAAAAAGGGCTGTCCTGAAAACGCATCGCAAACCGCCTTGGCCGCTTCTGCCTGAAACTTCTGATGTTTGAATTTTAATTTCACCTTTTTGTAGATTTATCAGGATACCGTAAATACATTTTATTATTCCTCTTCCTCATTAAAACCAATACCTTGACCGTCGCACGACAGGAAATATTCCAATTTGAGATCCTCATCAAAATCAGCCTCGTTTTCCAGAAAAGAGTGTATGAATCGTTGAAGAAGTTCCTTTTCAATTCGCCCAGCTGCAATATGGTAACTTATGTTTTCCATTTCTTGCAAGAATCGTTCAATACAGAATAGATATCCATTAAATAAAAGGAATTGGGCGCCTAATGTTATGGAAAGTCGCTTGTTACCATCAGAAAAAGAATGGTTCTTATTGACAGACCAAACCAAATGGGTCAATTTATCTTCGAAGGTTGGGTAATAATCATCGTTTTGTATGTGTTCCAAAACACTGTATAAATAACCTTCCTCGATAATCTCATAACTACCACCCCCACTTAAACGTACTGTTTCCCGGTGGGTTTCCAAGGCTTGTTCAGGTGTGACGTAAATCATTAGTCTCTTTCTTTTAGACGCTTAAGTGCTGCAATATAATGCTCGAGGCGTTCACTCAATTCCATGCTTCTATCCCCAATAAAGCGGTCAAAATCATCAAGAGGCACCGACCCAATGTACTCACGTAAATTTTGATGCAAGGCTTCTCGAAAACACAAATCCCTACTGGCCATCTTTTGTCGCGCTTTTTCTCTAAGTGGTTCCCAAAGCCTTTGTTGCTCAAATTTTGCAAATAAGCGATCGGTCTCATCTACAGTCAGTTTTCTTCCTAGTTCCTGGTATTTAGACTTCAGTTCATCGGCAAATCCTGTTTCAAAACTTGAGATCAAATCAAGTACCTCACTGTACATGGTATGCCTGACATTCTCATCTTCTTCAAGTTTCAAAATTCGTCTGTATTCGTTGGCATCTTCTTTGAAAATAGCTTTGTAAACCTTGTCTGTATAGATTGGGTATTTTGCCTTTCCCATCTCAACAAAGTCAGTCAATGCATCAGTAAATTCACGTCTGTAGAATTCACCTTTCAATAAATTTACGATGAAATCCTCATCCCGTTGATTGATGTATTTTGTTCCACCACCGGTTTTCTTGTTAATCGTATCTAATGTTATATCCAACATTACGCTACGCAACTGTCTGGCCCTCTCACTCTTAGAAAGCAACATCGCAATATTCAAAAATGATCGAAAATTGAAAATGCCAAGCTTGGGCGTTTTGTTCGGGAAGTTGGCTTCCTGAACATCCTGCTCTTCGAGAGCTATCTTGAATAGGCTCAGGTCTTTACCTTTAATAACAACGTAACCATTTTGGGATAGTTCATCCCCATTATTGAGCAAACAATAATTGATGGTTCTTTCGTCAACCTCAAAAAACGAAGCAAGCTGCTTCTTCACAAACTTATATTCATTTTTAAACAGGACACCTTTTATACCAACAGCCTTTTGAATCTCTTCTAAAGCATATTTGTTGTTCAAAATATTTTGTCGCGCTACCTGGGAGCTGGTCAAATCTTTTGCCATAAATGTAATGATTGTTTTTTTTAAATCACTTTAATGGTGGTGTCTGGTGACAACGTTTTGAAGATCTCGGAGACGTTGATTTTCTCGGGGCTGCTGCCGAAGGAACTATCACGGAACACAACCCGAAGGGGTTTTCGTTGAGCAATGTTGCGTACAACGCTTTCGGGAATGCTATCGTCAAAACAGGCCACCAAATCGGTTTCGTTGACAAAGTGGACGTTCTTGCCATCCATCTTTTCGGTGATATGAGGCAACGACAAGGGCACGCCCCAATCGACCATCACGCCAAACAAAAGGTCTAAATCGGTCCGGTCGTCCTTGATGTTGCTTTCCATATCAAGCAGCATCTGCTGATTATACTCGCCGGCACCGTAATACACATCTTTCATGTTGGTGCTGTCCACCTTCAACACACGAAAACCTGTATCGATTGTTTTAACCTCTTCCTGAAACAAACCATCACTCTGGCTCATAGCCTTTATTTCCTCTTCAATCTTCTTTCCAGCTCTGCGGATGCGTTCCTTACCAATCTCACAGATATTCTTGTACCCCGCCTTGTAAGCC
>DOBD01000181.1:0-4302 GCA_003506275.1 Bacteroidales bacterium
TCGCGTTCGATTTCTTCGAGGGATTTGCCTTTGGTTTCGGGCAGTTTTTTCCAGATGAAGAAGAAGCCGGCCAGGCAAATCAAGGCGTAGAGCCAGAAGGTTCCTCCAGCCTGCAGAGCCTTGTTTAACAAGGGGAAGGTATAGGTCAACAGAAAGCTGGCCGCCCACAAGGCGGTAGTGGCNNCGGTTGGGGAAAATTTCAGACAAGACGACCCAGGTAATGGGTGCCAGCGTCATGGCATACGTGGCGATGCCTAACAACACCAGGACCAACACCACCATCCCGTCAAGCTTCAGCAGGTAGCTGCCTCCGAGTAGAAAATACACACAGGCCAGCCCGATGGAACCAAACAGCATCAACTTGCGACGTCCCAGGCTGTCCACCACCCGCATGGCCACCAGCGTAAACACCAGGTTGACCGTACCGGTGATGACAATATTGAACAACATGTCGCTGACGGTAAAGCCGGCAGCCACAAAAACCTCCNNACCTCCTCAGCGTAGTTGAAGACCACATTGATGCCGCACCACTGCTGGAAAACGGCCAGCACCACGCCAATAAGCACAACGGGCAACACCCGCTTGTCGATCAAGTCCCGCAGACCGGCTTTTCCAACGTGATCGTTCAGTGTAGTCTCAATTTCTTCCTTTTCAGCAGCGGCATAGGCAGCCCCACCGATGCGGCCTAAANNCCTAAAATGGAAACAGCCTTGTCACTTCTACCCGCTTTGATCAGGAAGCGAGGACTTTCGGGAATGAAAAAGACCAGGAGAAAAAAGAGCATGGCCGGTACGGTTTCAGCCCAGAACATCCATCGCCAGCCCATCTGTCCGTTCCACGACTGTAAAATGGCCACATCATCAGCCAAAGGATCAACGGGTTGAGCGATGAGGAAATTCACAATCTGAGCACCCAGGATGCCGATAACGATGGTCAATTGGTTGACTGACACCAGGCGACCACGCAAATGAGCCGGTGCAATCTCGGCGATGTACATGGGTGAGATGGCCGATGCCAATCCAATACCCAAACCACCCAACAAACGGAAGGCAACAAACAAGGAAAAATCATTGACAGATCCGGTGCCGATGGCCGATATGGTGAATAACACGGAGGCCAACAACAACAAGCCTCTTCTTCCATACCGATCGGCCAACAAACCAGAAGAAACCGCTCCCACCAGGCAACCAATCAGGGCACTGCTCATGGCCCAGCCTTGTGAATACGGAGAAGTGGTAATGTCAAAAAAGCGTTCGTAAAAGGGTTTGGCCCCACCAATAACGACCCAGTCGTAGCCAAACAGCAAACCGCCCATGGCAGATACGGCGGTAATCCCTATAATGAAGGATAGATTCAATGAGGTGTTTTTCATCGGGAGAACTAGATTTAGATGGTTCAAAAATAGCACAGCAGATTAGAAAAAAAAATGAAAAAATCTATCATTATATGGACAATATTGACCTCAGGTNNCCTGAAAACGAACGCTAAACAAGAGTCACGCACAAACCCATGTACAAAAAAGAAGGTTTTCCCGGTCAACGCAGCTATGTCATACCCCAGGCTACGCTGGACAAGGTGCTGCCCAATCCCATGATCAATGACTTGTTCATTACCGACATTGGTTATTATCCGCACGCCAACCACCACTACAGGGAGCGCCCGGAAGGTATCACACAGGCCATACTCATCTATAATATTGAGGGACTTGGTTCCGTCAAGCTGGCCGGCGTGGACCACGCCCTCCCACACGACCATTTTATCATCATTCCCCCAGGCACACCACATGTCTACTATGCCGATCCGCTCAATCCGTGGTCCATCTACTGGATTCACCTCGAGGGCACTAAGACCAACCATCTTTCATGGGCGTATGCCAGGCCTACGTACATCAGCAGAGAGCATATCCAGCGGTTCAACGAACGGTTGGAATTATTCACCGAACTCTTTCATTCCCTGGAAAAGGGTATCAGTCTTGAAATCCTAGAATATGTAAACTTATGTTTACCTCGACTGTTGGCCACCTTCACTCACCACCAACACTACGACAGCCTCAACCAGCCTATGCCCCACGATGCGGTAAGCATGGCCATCGACCTGATGCAGCACAACCTGCACACGTCGCTATCCCTGGCAGATTTGGCAGACACTGTTCACTTGTCAACCTCCTACTTCGCGCGCTTATTTGTCCGAAAAACCGGTTTCCCGCCCATCGCCTACTTCAATCAATTGAAAATCCAACGAGCCTGTCGCCTGCTCGACAATCAGGAACTGTCCATAGCCGAGGTGGCCAGGGAAGTGGGCTTCGACGATCAATTTTATTTCTCCAGGACATTCAAACACCTCATGCACTGCTCCCCAAGGGCCTACAGGCAAGGAAAGACAGGTGACTAATACGGATTTACCAAACTTTATACGCCAGCAATACGCAAAGCAGGCCAGTCTTGCTATTCAACAACACCTGATAGGAAGCCCCATCGTTCTCGCCCTTTTTGTAAAAGGCATGCCCTGCATCCACCCATTCAAGGAGGTGGCTCCTTTCAACCAACCGGGCATCAAACTCCAGGCTGTCCCGACTTGAAAAGGGCGTGAGAGGATTGCCTTTTAAATACCTTTCCACATCCACGCGGCTGGTATCGAGGTCAAAGCAGGTTATCTTCACGTGCTCCTCTTTGACGTACACACAGTTGCTGGCCGCCACCTTGGGGATGTTGATGTCTGCGGNNCTGTTGATTTTTCGAGCCAAACCATACATGGCCAAGCCGAGTACACCAACCAATACCAACAACACCGTTACAACAATGAGCGATACCTTAATACCCTTTTTCATAGTACTATCTGATTAAACTGCTAGTAGTGAAAACTATATATAACTCACTCACTGTCTGTCAGCGCATATACGCGAGACACCAACTCCTCCGAGGTTTCTACAACCGCATCCGGGTTCAAGGCTTCCAACGCCTCCTTTCCGAACAATCCCCAGGTCACTGCTATCACCCTGAGGCCTACCTTCCTGGAGGCTTCGATATCGCGTAATTCATCACCAACATAAAGGACAGCCTCTTTGGCAAGTCCCTCCCTGGCCAACATTTGTACCATAACCTTGTCTTTGCCAAACAAGTTTTTACCGCTGTAAATAAAATCAAACACCTCGGTCATACCGTTGTGTGCCATAAATGCGCAGACGTTCTTTTTGGAATTGGATGTCAGGACCCCCAATCGGTAGCCCTGTTGTTTCAGTTCAAACAAAGCCTCCTTGATGCCTTCCACGACGTTCACTTCGGCAAGCTGCTTGCCCATCTCACTACGGATGCGCACCATCAGCGCTGCCAACTTCAGGCTGGTAACCCCGTAAGCCTTCAGCAAGACGTGATAAGGCTCCTGAAGGATCCTGTCTCTGATTTCTTCACCGGCCGGCTTGCAGCCATAGGAAGGCGCTATCTTGTTGTAGAGCGTCAACACCATATCGAGCGTATCGGCCAGCGTGCCATCAAAATCAAAAACGAGGCAGGGGGGTGTTTTCATATGTGCAAATAACGTACGATACGCGGCTTTTATTGCCTCCGGGAAGATAGGTTATACCTCTTGCATGATCAAATGCGTGGTATACAGAATGTAAAAACCAAACAGAAGGCCTGCCTCCCAACGATCCAGCACCCTGCGTTTACCGGTCAACATAAAGAGCAACAACATCAGAGTGCCGCCAATAAGGATGTACAGGTCAGTATTGAATCGTACGTTGTACGTGATGGGGTTGATCAAACTGCTGACAGACAGGATGAGCAGGTCGTTGAAAATGTTGGAGCCAATGATGTTGCCAATCGCAATATCGGTGTTTTTTTTGGTGGCGGCCACCACCGATGTAACCAATTCAGGCAAGGACGTACCAGCGGCCACAATGGTCAAGCCGATGATTTTCTCACTGATACCCAGGGCCTCAGCCACACTGACGCTGTTGACCACGACCAACCGCCCTCCCAGAATCAATCCGGCCAGTCCGAAAACGATTAACCGCCAAATACTGAAGGTCGACAGGGGTTTATGTTGCTCTTCAACAACAACAGCAGGGTCTTTTTTCATTTGCAGGAAGACATAATACAAAAACAGGCCAAAAAGAGCCATTAGAACGAGCCCATCCAACCGACTGGCAGACGTTAGCCCTGTAAACCGAAAATCGTTGAGTAATAACAACAGCAACAGCGCAGCCAACAGCGAAATCGGTATTTCCTTCCTGGCTGTGGATGATTGCACGCTGATGGGAAAGATGAGTCCGGTCAGACCTAAGATCAAAAACAGATTCATGTT
>DOBD01000181.1:4317-4540 GCA_003506275.1 Bacteroidales bacterium
GACCACCAATTCAGGTGCCGAAGTACCAAAGGCCACGATGGTCAACCCGATGACAAGATCAGACACCTTGTACTTCCTGGCCAAGGCAGCCGCCCCGTCAACCAGCCAGTTAGCCCCATAAATTAAGGCGACAAATCCAACGACAATTAATACAAAATCAATAATCATAGCTATATCAGTTGTTACACCCTCATTTTAACTGCCTGTGCAGGTTATTATAGTC
>DOBD01000055.1 GCA_003506275.1 Bacteroidales bacterium
TTAGCTGCATCAGAGTTCCATCTTGAAAGCTTTGTATTCCAATTGCTTAGCTTGTTGATGCCGAGTAATATAAGAATTACTTCCTGTCGAGAAGGATTTAATGACAATGCTTTATTTATAAACAATCCATGCACTAGCAACTGCCTTGGATTAAACAATTGATGCCAGTAGCGCCAGCCTCTTTCTCGTGTAAGCCGGGCAGTTTCAAGCCCAGTTTCAATTTCAGTGTTGGGAATAAAGCCCTTATTCTGCCAATCCACAAAACGACCGGCTAACAGTTGCTCAACCTTCTTTTCCCGTACCATGTCTTGAGGCGTGGGTGTCTGATAGTAGCGTATGGTTTTGGATTTCCATTCACCGTTGCTGGCTAGGTACTGCTCTTCATATTCATACCGCACGCAATACAAGCGCTCCCTGAAAACATCATCGGGGCGGGGCAAGAATTCTGTTTTACCCCATGGTCGTAAACCCGAAAGCATTTCCCCATTGTCGCCTTTCCGGTCTTTACGCAAAACAGTAATGGGTACACTCTTTTTGCATTGCGGACACCAGGTGTTACCATCACGCACGGTAGCCATTTCGTCGGCTCTTTTCAATGCTTCGTCACTGACACCACTTTGTATTTCAATATCGAAACCATCCTTGCCGTTGTCCTTCAATACAGCGATGGTTTTGGTGCCTTTGCCAATAATCCACGAGGGGGAAAGAGGGAGTTTGTAACCGCACTCCGGACAATCCGTTTCAGCGCAGTACAAATACGAATTGGCTCGATGGCCTTTTTCGTTGGTTTCAATGCCCCATTCCAGTACCTGCTTTTCCACGGCGTCATAGACTTTCTGTTGGAATTCACGTAGGTCGGCTATGGTTTCATCACTGNNTCGGCAATGGTTTCATCACTGGCTCCGGCAATATTTAAGTCTGCCCAGGTAAGCAAACCGGCAATCGGATTTAAGTCGCTGGCAAAGGCATCACAGCCCATGCGGGCGGCCTCAAAGGGTATTGATCCTCCTCCGGTAAACGAATCTCCAACAACTGGGCGGTGACCAAATCTTCGCATTCCCAGCTCCTGTACGAGCTCCTGTAACGAAGAGGCGTTTGTCTTTAAGTGTTCGTTGATTTGTTGCCATTGTTTTTTATCGGAGAGGCGAACCTCTTCAGGGCGTAGGCAATAAGAAAGTTTTTCATCGTAACTCAAACGGTCAAATGCCATGCGTGTCGCTTTCTCTTTTTGTGCTTTGCTGAGTCCGGCTTTCCATTTCAACTGTCTTAGGTCGGATTTAAACGCTTTTTTAACCAGTACATTTTGGTCGTTTTCCTCAAGGGTGAAAAGATCGACTGGTACCTCAAAAAAGAGACCAACCTCTTTCAATGTCAAGTTTTCAATAACCGTTGTATCTTTAAGGGGTTTGGATCGTCTAAGCCATAGCCCGTCATCATCCATTGTGAGTAGTTTGAGGAAAATCTCACGATCCTTCACCGGGTCGTCACTTACTGGCATCAGTAAGCCTACGATGGTTGAACGTACAAGGATAAGTGGTTTTCTGCCCCACCATTTGCCGAGGCCAGTCAAGGTTTGGCCCAGGTTGGCTTTTCTTTCTTTGTAGCTCTCTTTCGATACTTTACTGACAGGAAACTGTACTTCTATGAATGATAAGTCGTTGTTCATTTTTTTGTTTGATAGTTTTCTATGGCATCGTTCACATACTGATCGAAAATGCTGCGTTGCTGGTACTTGTCTGTTACAGGGTTTTCGGTCAATGCGTAACGAATGGCTGTTCGCCATCCATACTTGGTATTTGCTTCACCGGTGCTGGCATTGGTCATGGTATAAAGCCACCAACGTTCCTCAGGCTTTAAGCCTAACCAGTTTTTAATGGCTGTGGGGATTACTTTGATATCGCAATCTTCGATAGCCCAGCATAACAAGGTTAGTTCTTTACCGAATAAGCGTTGCAAGACGTTTTGTCCCTGTTTCCAGGAAGCCGCTTTTTGACCGTATGATTTGAGGCGTTGGTTGAATTCTGATTTTGCGTCGGCTTCAATGACCTTCCACTTGGCACGACTTAACTCACACTTCAGTCGGTCAAAACGTTGGTCAATTTTCTGTTCGGGCGCATCAAACAAATTGAGTTCAGACACCATGTCCGGGTTTTCCTCTTGGCTGCCCCATCCAAACCGTTCGTATATCATCACTTTTCCACTCGCAGTATTGGGGATGATGACCAGAAAATGGTGTTTCGATTCTGCGGGGTCAAAACCGAAGCCAATTTGATCTTTTGTTTTTGCCATTGACGTTCGATTTATTGAATGATTTCTTCCTGCTTGATGTTGGATAATTGTAGTTGTTTCTCAGCCATCCAATCTTCAAAGGCTTGTCCACTGGGAAATCGAATGCTGCCTATTTGGAGTGCTGTCTCAAATTCGGTGTTAGCTTGCATTGCCTCGCGTTGAAACTCTATTTGTGCCTCCATTTGTTCTTTCGTGAGGAAAAGAGTGGAGTCAAAATTTGTGGAGGCCCAGTATGTTTTACTGCCCAGTGTGAACGAGTAATTGAGAAACACTTCTCCGTAAGTGGCACCATGCTTGTCAAACATTGTCAGTTCTTCGTAGGTGGACTTGTTGTTGTTGGTTTTGTACATGCCCCGTTTTTGATACGTTAGCGGTTTGCTCTTATCGATCTTGAATCCTTCTTGTTTGCCCCAGTTAATGGGTATTTCCAACTTATCAGACCATATGCCGTTTTTTTCAGCTATTGCCAATACATAGCGGGTGCTTTTAGGGATAATAAAATCGCCTGCATACGTGGCTCCATGTTCTTTTGGATCACTACCATCGGTAGTGTAGAGAATTGTTGCGTTGGTAGCTGTGGCTTCCAAACGCATTTTCTTTTCGTCTCCGGCATCATAGGGNNAGATTTAATTTGTTGACCCATTTGTAGGGTTTGCCGGTTTCATAGTTACCCTTGCTATCAACACAAAGGAACCAAACCACCATTTCATCCGTCTTCCAGGCATTGAAGTCTTCAATCTTATCACTTATGCTACTGGGTTCTTTATCAAACTCGTAGTAAACCGTGTCGCCAAATTTCGGGAGTATCTTCAGTGTGGCTTCATTCTTGTCTTTATTCAACCATTGCGGTTGTACAGAGACGGAGGTCTCTTCTTTTGGTGGGTTCTTCTGAATATAATTGCCTGCCTGAAACCAAATACCGGTGCGGAGGCAGTGGTCAATCAATTCATCCAACGCCTTTGGATGATGCCACTGCCAGGCAGGGTTGGATGCCGCTCTGCTTCTTAGGTCTTCTCTACGCATCTCATCCAAGGTGAACAAGCGTTGCAAACATTTGTCTTTAAATCCGCCACCTTTTGGATCCTCAGTGGTGAACTTTTGTCTTTCGGTCAGTACCTTCTTGATTTGATCTTCCCCATTGAAATTGTTGCCTTTGAAGTCCATCAAGAACTCTGCATCTGTCATGACATCTTTATTGGCTCTACGATCAAAAAAAGGATAATAGAGTTTTACAAACGTTTCCCTTGCTGAAGATAAAAAGAGTTGTCCGATTTTAATTTCTCGATCCACCGCCATCTCAAACTGGGGATTGTTTTCAGGTACTCTTTCACTGCGCAAATTGGCAATGATGCGCTGTATGGCTTTGTGTTCCTTTGCTCTGCGCAATAAGCTGTCCATGGTATTACGATCGCCGGTGAGGAACATAATCCGGTTCTTGTATTGGGTATCTTCGTACAACCTCATCAGGTCGGCATTCAAACCTGGACCATTGGTGTTCGGTTCAAACAAGATGAGGGTGATTTTATCTTCCGACAACTGTATTTGATCGATGGCAGGAAACACTTGTACTCGCTGATAACAGTCGGATATGGTTGGTTTGAATCGATCTTCCAGCAGCTTTCGGATTTCCAATCGGGCACTTTCTTCATCATAACCATCGACCAGGCTGTTTAATTCGGCAATCAAATTGCGGACGTTTTGAAAATGGAGACGACCGTCTTTATCAGCATGCATGTACCAGGCTTGTGATAGGAACTCCTCAAAAGCGTTCCGATAGCTGGTAATATCCTTGTTGGGTTCTACCAAATAACCAACCAGTTCATGTTGGGTAAGGCCTAACAGGGCATTGGGAACATCAGCTAACGATGCCACCAAAAGCAATTTGGCTACTTGAGAGATGAATTCTACGTTGTATTGGTTGTCGATGGTTTCGGCTGTGGCTCGACCCTCGTTTGCGATATCTTTACTGATAGCATTGCCCAAGGATGGCTTTATCTGGGTGATAAAGGTGTTCATGGAAGATTCGTTCAGATCAATGTCGAAAGCATTGATTAGAAAACGCTTTTCTGCCAGGTCAGATGCCCACATGCTTGTAACCACTTTTCGCATCAGACGAATGAGGTCTCGAGTTTGCTGGAAGTTCTGGTTTTCTCTAAAACGTTCATACAACTCCCGGATGGATGGGTGAAAAGGATATGATTCTTTGATTCCAGTAAAAAGTTTATCGGCGTTGTAATTGGTGAAACCAAGATTCTTCGCTTCTTCAGCCTTTGATTTGTAGGCCAGTGCTATTTCATTCACTGCTTCTTTATCCGGAAGTTGAGCAAAGAGTTTTGTCCTTAGAATGTCATAGATTTCATCTGAAGTGCTGCCTACCGGTTGAATATCCAATGAGAATCGATTGACTTCTCCTTCAAGGTTGGGAAAAGAAGTCGTGAGCATGCGTGTGCCTGTTTGGTAGGTAGCCTTTAAATCAGAAATCACGATAAGCACATTGTTCAGGACTGGGCTATTCAATGCGTTAAAGAGATTGGCTAAGGCGGTCGTTGTTACGGTGGCGAGTGTGCCCGCACCTATTGGCACTGTGGTTGTATGTTCAAGATAGGGGGGTAATTCATCAAACAGAATAAGCTTAGGGGACCCTTTGAGCATGTTGATCCATTCACTTTGCCCCGGAGCCTTCAGGCCGTTTTCCCAAAGGGGTTTAAAATCTGTCTCTCTGCCTAATTGCCGTGCAATTTCTCCCCAAATGCCGTTTGGTATATTGCTTTCACGACCAGTAAAGGCGAGCACCGTTACCAAACCAAGACCTTCATCGTTGTATTCAGTTCCCATTACTTGCTTACGGAACTCTGGATGCTTGGCTAACAACCCTAGTGAGATCATGTTGTGGGTTTTGCCCCCGCCCATGCTTTGAGTAAGTTTTACCAACTGATGCTGACTTTTTCCTTTAAACCGTTCAAAGGCTGTTTTAAACAGGACATTCATACCCTGCGTTTTGTAGTTGGTTTCAAAGAAGGTAGAGGGATTAATACGGTTCTCAATCAGATCATTGATGTCTTGTACGTCAGCTTCGTGTTCGAATGTTCTTGGTGAGCAAAGATGTTTCAGAGATTCCATGTTGTGTGTATTAGAATATCTACCAAGTTGGGGACTTGATTATTGAAGGTCAAATGTAATAAAACATTTTTGAACAGTTGCCCCATATTCAATGAATTAGCACTCTGTTTTATACCAAAAAGCAAACTTGTTGTTGATTTGAAAGCATTTGATAGGTTATTGTGGCTGCACTTAATATAAAGTCTTTAATTGAGCTATAAACTCAAGGAAAAGACATACCGTTTGTATTCTCGGCGGGACTACTGAAAACCTAATGCGNNGCTGACCTTCATCAAGGGTTGCTTGATTGCGGCCGGTAAGGCGGAATTCCTTGGGGGTCATGCCGGCTTTTTGACGGAAGAAGGTGGAAAATTGGCCGGGGGTGTCGAAGGTAAGTTCGTAGGCGATTTCGGAAACGGAGAGATTGGTGTTGAGGAGTAGTTCCTTAGCCCGTTGGAGGCGAATCTGAAGCTGGAACTGGGCCGGAGAGATGCCGGCGTATTTTTTGAACGCCTTTCTAAACCAGGAATAACCCAGCCCAAGACGTTCGGCCACTTCGGCCGGAGACAGGTGACTGTTGATGTTATCCCTGATGATCACGCGAGCCTGGTTGATCTTTTCCACCACATCCTTGTCGGAGAACATACTGTTTTGGTTCTTGAAATACAGCAGCCCCAGCATATGACGCACGATACTGGATGCTACCTGCTGATAACCAACCGCTTCCTGTTCCGCGTAGTTGATGATGGCCTTGTAATAAAAAATGAACTCATCGTCAATGCCGATTTTGAACACTGGCTTGGACAAGGTAAAAAAGGACGACCGCATGATGTTGCGCATATTGAGGCCATCGAATCCCACCCAAAACTCATCCCAACCTGTCTCGGAGTTACTGCAGTAACTGTGCCACTCACCGGGGAACAACAAGATGACATTGCCCGCATGGATGGTGGTGGAAGGACAGTGTGCCGATTCAAACGTACCGGTACCATTGATGATAAACAAGAGCTGAAACTCATCCAATACCCGACCCCGTTTGGGATTGAAACCATACACGGAAGGATGGATCGATAAATAAGGATTGACGGTTGACGGGGGTATGCTCTGAAAACCACAGGTGGTTACATAAAGCCCCCATTCAACATCCTTTTCGTTGACAGTCAGGTAATTGAAATGATTTGCAGCTTTAACTTCCATGGCATTCAGGACACAGGCATTCGGACAATGGTTAACTAAACGGACGAAGAAGGTAGCAAACGGTCAAATTTTTATGGAATAATGTCACTTTTTGCACCTCGGCTCCCTCGCCATGTAGTACTTTTGTGTATTGTCATTGATTTGTGCCAGTGGCAAATATACCACATTTTTACCCACTTACACACAGCCATGTCCAAAAAAGCACTCACCAGCACCCTGCTCACCGGCCTCATCCTGTCACTGATGCCGGTATCAGCCGCCACCTATTTTCCCCCGCAGGACCTGACCACCGTCGGGGCCTACTACTACCCCGAACACTGGGACGAAAAAGAATGGGCCAGGGACTTCAAACAAATGGCCGACCTGGGCTTTGAATTCACCCATTTTGCCGAATTTGCCTGGGCCCAACTCGAGCCCAACGATGGC
>DOBD01000173.1 GCA_003506275.1 Bacteroidales bacterium
TGCCGTGCCATGCACATTGCTAAGGGTGCTGATGAAGACCTTCGACCGGTCAATGTAGGTTTGTTTTTTTTCTGTAAGGATCCTGAACGGTTATTTCCACGAACAAGGATTGAGCTGGTCTGGCATAAAGACAACTCCGGAACTATTTTTACGGAGCATTACTTTGGAGGCCCTTTGCATATACAATTGCGTGACGCGCTATCGTTTATTAGAACGAACATTCTGTCGGAAAAGGTGATGAAGCTACCTGATAAAGCGGAGGCCGAACGATGCTACAATTATCCGTATGCGGCTATTGAGGAAGCTCTTTCCAATGCGGTATATCACAAGAGTTACGAGCTGGGGGCACCCATTGAAGTTCAGGTACGCCCCGACAGGATTGAAATACTCAGCTACCCTGCCGCCATGCCTCCTGTCAACAAGCATGTTTTAAGTACCAGCCGTTTGATTATAGCCCGCCAATACCGTAACCGTCGAATTGGTGATTTTTTGAAAGAGCTTCATCTCACCGAAGGACGTGGAACAGGTTTCCCTTCCATGTATGATGCTATGAGCAAGAATGGTTCTCCAGCTCCAGTATTTGACACAGACGACTCATCTTATTTACTGGTAACACTTCCCATTCATTCGGCGTTCAGCGTACAAGCTGACGTAAGAAGTGTCCAAGCTGTCGACCAGGTTGATGTACAGCTGTTCAATACGTTAGATGACTTAGTCAAGTTTTGCGACCAAGCTAGTGACCAAGCTATCGCACTGTTGGAGATGTCGGTTCATTCAAAAGTTAAAGACCTGCTCCGCTTTGTGAGTACTTGGAAAAGTAGGGAGGAAATACTGTCCACGATCGATGTTTCAAACAGGTCTAAACATAAGAGAAAGTTCATCGATCCACTTCTGAATGTTGGATGGATTGAAATGAAACACCCCAACCAATTAACTCACCCTTACCAACAGTATAAAATCACGGAATCAGGGAAACGATTATTGACACTCATCAACAAGTAAACCAATAGCGCATGTCTCAAAACTTCATCACCAATAACAGCGGCCAAAAAGCCTTGAAAACCAGGCTGAATACGTTGATATCCATCAGTGAGGAATTGAAGTTCCTGGTAGGGTTCTTTTATTTTTCGGGTTGGAAGGAAGTGTACGAATCGCTCAAAACAAACAAAGAAGTGACGCTCAGGCTTCTGGTTGGGTTGCAGGTTGACAAACTGCTGTATGACAACCTGGTTGAACATGGTATTCAGGAGGAACGGCTTTCTAACGACGATCGTTTCAACAATTTTCTTGAATCCTTGCGAAAGGCCTTGAACACGGATGATTCAGATACAGAAGCTTTTTACAACCAGGTCTTTTTCTTTCTGGAAATGATTGAGGAAGGCCGTTTGATTATTCGTAAAACCAAGAACCCCAATCATGCGAAACTCTACCTGTTTAAACTGAACCAACAGCAGGCAACGATACAGGGCATGAAGGGGCAATTCATTACAGGCAGCAGTAATTTGACCAGTGCCGGGTTGTCGGGCCAGGAAGAATTCAACGTTGAGATTAAGGATTACGGTTATCAGGATGCTGATGCCTACTTCGAGGCATTGTGGGCAGAGGCTGCACCAATTACTGAGGTTCCCCAACAGAAACAAATTGTCATCGATTTGGTTGGAAACAAAACACTGGCCGCCAAGGTCTCACCCTACGAGGCATATGCTTTGATATTAAAAACGTATCTCGATCTTCAACAAACCAAACACGTTCAATCGTCTGTTCTCGAATTGCTTAAAAGCAATGGGTTTAAGGAATTTGCGTACCAAATTGATGCGGTAAACCAGGGCCTCAGTATTATCAACGAATACAATGGTGTTGTCATTGCTGATGTGGTAGGGTTGGGTAAGTCGGTTATTGCCTCATTGATTGCCAAGAATCTGGATAAACCAACCATGGTCATCTGTCCTCCCGGTCTGATGGGTGAAAAGAATACCAAAGAGCCTTCTGGGTGGTACGAATACGTCTATAATTTCAAGTTGAACTGTGAGGTGGAAAGCCGTGGGAAACTCATTGAGATTGCCGAATCCATTGACAAACGCAACATCGAGGTTGTTATCGTTGATGAGGCTCATTACTTCCGTAATCAAGACACTGAGGACTATGAAGCCCTGTTAAAGATTTGCAGGGATCGTTTTGTCATCTTGTTGACGGCAACCCCCTTCAATAACTCACCGGCTGACGTGTTTTCGTTGTTGAAGCTCTTTGTTGTTCCGGGCAAATCGGGTATCACCATTGACAATGATTTGCATCAATTGTTTATCGGATTTGGCACCCGGTTCAAAAAGTTATCCGAGATTGAGCGCTTCGCTGCTTCAACCAAGGATAGCAAGCGATTGAAAGCCCTAAAGCTGTATGTTGAGTTGTTTGGGGAATCGGAAATTGACCTAAAGAAGGTCCGAAATGAGACAAAGCGCCTTGCCAATCAGATCAAGCACGTTATTTCCCCGGTTATCATTCGTCGCAACCGACTGGATTTGAAAAACGACTATCTGTATTCAAAGGAAGTCACCGAGTTATCGGTTATCAAAGACCCTATTGAACTGTTCTACCAGTTGAACCCGGAGCAGAGTGCGTTTTACGATAAGGTTTTGACCGATTATTTTGGTGAAGATGGTGTGTTTACAGGTGCTATTTATCAGCCTTTCATCTACGAGAAAGAAGTTCAAGAGGGCAAACTGGATGAAGAGGGAAACAGGGCGGCCGTGATTCAGGCGAACTTGTTCGACTTTATGCGGCGATTGCTCGTGAAACGCTTCGAAAGTTCTTTTGGTGCTTTTTATGACTCGATCAATCGATTCCTTCGCATTCATGTTCGGGTCAAAGCATTCATTGAAAAAACGGATGGGAAATACATACTGGATAGAAAGTTGATGGATATTCTCATGGAGGAAAACGACATGGATACCATTCTTCATGTGTTGGATGATTACGAAAACAATCTTCTGTTTAAGCGTATACCCAAGAACAATACCGTATACGATGTCAAGAAGTTTAAACGGAAAACGGCGTTCTTTGAAAACATTGACAAGGATATCGCACTTTTCGCACAACTCAAATTGGAGCTGGAGAAACTGGACATTGTTCACAATGATCCTAAAAGAGAGAGGGTGACAAAAGAGGTGGATGTTATTCGTAAAAGTGACAAGCATCGAAAAGTGATTGTTTTTACTGAGTATTCTGATACGGTCAATCACCTGGAACCCTATTTCAAGCAGAAGTATGATGGCAGGGTCTTGGTCTGCAACGGAAACATGAGTGCCACCTTGCATCATACACTGAACGCCAATTTCAATGCCCAATACAAGGGTGAACAAGCCGACGAATACGATGTGTTGATTACCAGCGACAAGCTTTCAGAAGGTTTCAACCTAAACAGAGCAGGAGTCATCATCAACTACGACATACCCTGGAATCCGACACGAGTTATACAACGAGTGGGGCGTATCAATCGAATAGGAACAAAGGTGTTTGATGAGTTGTTTATCTACAACCTGTTTCCCTCAGACGCGGGAGCGGGTGTGGTGCAGGTACGTGATATCGCCTCTCAGAAAATGTTCCTGATTCACAATGCGCTGGGAGAAGACTCCAAGATATTTGACCCCAGCGAAGAACCCACACCGGCTAAGCTGTTCAATAAGGTAAACGAAAACCCGGACACCGAAGGTGAAGAAAGCTTAAGTACCCGCATAAGAAACAGGTACTTTGAGATTGAACAAAGCCACCCTGACGTAATCAAGAAGATATCCGAGGTACCAACAAGGGTTAAGTCCGGCAAACCGTATACAGAGAACCAAGTCTGCGTTCTAAGGAAGAAAGGATTAAGCCTATTCACCCATGTAGTACCTACTAAGCATTCCGATAACGCCAAGGTGAAGGAGGTCACCTTCGAAGAATTTCTGTCGTTGGTCGAGTGCTCCTATGACACGCCATTTGTACCTCTGTCACCCAACTTCTGGCCAGCATACAATGATGTTCGAGCCATTAAACCCAGCACCAAGAAATTCAGCAGTCAAATGTCATTGGAGGCAAAAGCCTACGAGAATCTGAAATGCGCCATCAGGTTGCTTGACACCAACAACGATGCCTTAATGAGCTTTATTAAAGTCCTGATCACTGATATTGAGAAATATAAAACCCTGGCAGATAGAACCCTGGGGAAAATAGCTCGACTTGAACTTACCACCAAATCAAGCGATCAAACCAAAAAACTATTTGCCGATGAAATCCTCCGCATCAGAACAAATTTGGGGGCAGACTACCTTGACCGGATACTCAAACGCATCGAACACCAAAAGAATGAAGTGGTGATTGCGGTGGAGAATTCAATATAAAACTTGTTCGTATCATTTTTGAGCCCCCAAAGCAACAAGGACCTACAGTTTCCTGTAAGTCCTTGATTCTCAGCAGTCGGGGTGACTAGATTCGAACTAGCGACCACTCGCCCCCCAGACGAGTACTCTAAACCGGGCTGAGCTACACCCCGTGCTTTTGCGGTGCAAATGTAGTGCTTTTTTTGGGACGGCGCAAATCTGAGGCCTCAAAAATAAAGCAAACAGTTATTAAATCCCCATCGTATCCTGTAGGTAGTCGAGGCTAGTTTCCAGCAGGGCTTTGTCCGTGATTTTGTCGAGGTGTAACACATGATTAAGGTGTAAATCGCCGATGTCGTATAAGAGGGTGAAATTCAAGCCTTTGCTTTCGTTCTTTTTATCATGGGTCATAGCATCGAACAAGTAAGGGTAGTCGGCGCAGGTCAAGGGCGGGGTGCCATAGGTTTCCTTGACAAAGCGGTTCATGCGTTTGAGCAGCTCTGCGGGGAAGCCCAGCATGCAGTGTGCCAGGAACAGTTCACAGACCATACCCCAGGCGATGGCGTATCCGTGTAACACAGGCTGCTGGATGTGGTGGGAGAGGCTTTCAATGGCGTGTCCCATGGTATGGCCCAGGTTCAGGGCTTTGCGCAGGCCTTTTTCGTGAGGGTCCTGGCTGGTGATTTCGTATTTAATCTCAACGGAGCGGCGTACGGCGTCTAAAAAAGCAGGAGCGGCGGGTTGGCTAAGGTCAAGTTTGAATAGGCTGTCGAGGTAAGCTGCGTCAGACAACAAACCGTGTTTCAGCATTTCGGCAAAACCGGACAGACAGTTGGCCTGGTCAAGGGTGGCGAAGAAGGGCGCGTAAAAGACGACGGCCTTGGGTTGATGGAAAGAACCTACCTCGTTTTTCAACCCGTTGAAGTTGATGCCGGTCTTGCCACCAACGGCTGCGTCGACAGCTCCCAGGATGGTGGTGGGTAGGTTGATGACATCCATGCCGCGTTTGAACGTGGCGGCGGCAAAACCACCCAGGTCGGTCACCATGCCCCCGCCCAGGTTGATGAGGACGGAGTGGCGCGTGGCTCCCTCCCGGCTCAGAAAGCCCCATAACAAGGCCAGACTGTCCACGTTCTTGTGGTCATCGCCAGCGGGTACGACTATGAGCTTGGCTTCACGCAAGCATTCAAATTCGCTGATGTAGGGTAGACAAGTGATTTCCGTGGTGGTGTCACAGCAGATGAAACGTTGTTGGGGAGCGTACGTTTCGAGCAGTTGGGCAAGGGTTGATTCCAACGCATCAGTGAACAGGAGGTTGTCAGGAAGCATGGCTTAACGGGCTGTTGTGGCACAAAGGTAAGGGAATTATTGCTTTATCGGCCGTTTTTTTTCATATTTGCAGCCTGACAGCGCTATTGCTCCCAGATTGACCAACCGCTTCAATACGTTGCGGCAATGCTTAGTAGACCTTGATCCATGCCCGAATTACCCATAGACTCCTGGCCCGAACTCTTCAGATGGTTGTTGTATTCCTTCTATCTGTTCACCTTGGTGGGAACCATCCTGATTGTTGTTTTAGACAACCGTAATCCGGTCAAGACCATTTCCTGGGTGTTGGTGCTTGTCTTTTTGCCTTACCTGGGGTTGATTCTCTACATTTTTTTAGGACAACGCTACCGCAAAAAGAAAATCATCTCCAAGAAAAGTATCCGCAGCATCG
>DOBD01000269.1:0-14458 GCA_003506275.1 Bacteroidales bacterium
CTGAAGTGATCTACAGCGAACCATTCGAAACCTCATTAGGCGCCTTCAGTAGCCGTTCATTGGTCGGGGATCAAACCTGGCAGTGGGATAAACTCTACGGAGCCAAGGTTTCAGGCTATGTCTCACCCACTTCCTTCGACAACGAAGACTGGCTGATCTCACCTCCCATGGATCTAACCGATTACAAAGACATTGTCCTGAATTTCGAACATGCCCATCGGTACGCCGGCTTTCCCGAATTTGAGCTGCAGTTATGGGTTACTGACACGTATTATGTCCAGCCAGGTGATACAACACCCCTGCCAAGTCTGGATACAACCAACTGGGTGAAGCTGTCCTTCACTAAGTCAGACCAGACTTCATGGACCTTCATCTCCTCCGGCCCTGTGTCTCTCAATGCCTTCTCCGGCAAAAATAACGTACGATTCGCCTTCCGCTACCTGTCAAGCACTGCAGCTGCCGCCACCTGGGAAATCAAAAACATCCAGGTGAATGGTGTCAACACTCAAACGGGAGGCCAACCGGGTGGAGAAACGAATGTAAAAGTGGTTGTTCTGGCTGAACACTTCGACAAAGCCATCGCGGGCACACCAGCTTTGCCCAACGGAACCGATGTCGCCACTCAGCTGGACCAATACACTCAACTACCAGGATGGACCGGCAGTAAAGCCTATCAGGCTGGTGGCATGTTAAAGTTTGGTACTTCTTCAGTGGCCGGTTCACTTTCCACACCCGTTCTTAATCTGTCTGCCGACAGCGGCTATTTTGAAGTTTCCTTCAAGTCAATGGCCTGGACGGGGGATTCGACGGGCATCAACCTCCTGCTTAACGGCAACCTGGTTAAAAAAGTTACAGGCTTGCCCAACACGGCCGATTACAACCTAGCTTCTTTCGGCCCCTTCAGAATTTACGGGGGAACAGCGACCTCAGTCTTGACCTTTGCCGGCCTGGGGGCCTCCAAGTCGCGTTTTTACCTGGATAGCCTGGTCATCACCCAGATGAAGGATACCACCGTCATCCAGCCACCGATAACATCGGAAATCACGGCCTCCCCCTTGACTTTCCGCACTGAATTCGGTGTACCCAGCACCAAAACCATGTACTTATCCGGCAAAAATCTGGTTGGCCTCTATAGAGTAGAAATCATCGACAAAACCGACTCCCTCAGACCTCCACGTTTTATCACTCCTTACACGATGCTGACTGCTCAACAGTTGATGGTCGGTGCTGAATTGCCGATTACCTATACCCCCATCAGTCCACAAACGGATACTGCCTTTGTACGGTTGTCCAGCCTTGAACGTCCCGAAACCTTCTCGTTCCTCATTACGGGTTCATGCTATATGGCGATTCCTGTCTCCAACCTGGCAGCCCTGCGCCAAGCCTACGACGCCAACCCGTCGGACGAAACCACCATTTACCGGGTATTGAGTGAAGTGGTCGTGACCTACACCCACCCAACGGGCAATTCCAAATACGTTCAGGATGCCACCGGTGGCCTGTTGATTTACGACACCAAGGCTGTACTTGACTCCATCTATCCAGGTAATGGACTCATAGGATTGACAGGTACTCTAGATACGTATGGAGGCGTGACAGAACTGATACCCACCGAACCCATCAGGCCATCCAACTTCGGAAGGTTGATGCAACCAGTCAAACTGTCTATCGCTGAAGCCAAGGCCAACAAAGACCGCTATGAATCCATGTTGGTCCAAATAGACAACTTGTCCAACATTTCCGGCAAAACGGTGTGGGGCACCTCCAAGGCCAACTACAGCTTCACCGACGGCAAGGACACCCTCGTGATCAGAACAAACTACACGGGGCTGGATTACATGAATGACTCTATTCCCACTGTTCCTACCAACTACGCCGGCCTCTTGCTGGAATACAACGGCACTGTCCAGTTGTTCCCGCGCTTTGAATCAGATATCAACGTGACCGGCACCCCTGACACGATCATACCCATTGATACGACAACCACGACTGTCTCGCTGAGTGGTGGACGTTGCATGGTCGGCGAAAACATTGACCTGTACGTTGAAGCCAAGGGGTACACCTTGAACGACAACTACATTTCCTATCAGTTCGACCTGAGTTACGATCCCTCCATCCTGGGTTACGAGGGAGCTTGGGACACAGATCTCACCAACGGACCTCACGGAGCACTGGTCATCAACAATCCTGCACCGGGCTTGCTCCGCTTCAGCTACATGCAGACCTATGCCCTGGGGGGCGATCGAAGTTTGTTGATGATCCGTTTCAAAGGCTTGAGTGTGGGTGAAACCCAACCATCGATAAGTCATTTCCTGTTCAACACCGACACAATAGACGCCGTCACCACGTCACCTGTCATCATCGAGGAAAATATCGTCTATACGCTTGGCGACGTGGATGGCAACGGCCATGTACAGGCTTACGATGCCGCCCTGACACTGCAGTACTCGGTATCGATGGAACCCCTGCCCGGAATAGCTCCCAGGCCTTGGACGGGATGGCGCCTGAATGCGGCCGATGTGGATAAGATCAATGGAATCACTGCCTATGACGCCGCCATGATTCTCAGGTGGTCAGCCGGTATCATCGACACCTTCGCAATCGACAATAAGAGCCCATTGCGTAGCGCTGCTGCAGATGAAACCGATGTTATCATTACCCAGGAAAATGGCAACCTGTTGTTTACCGCCAAGGGGCCATTGATTGGCTTCAACCTCTTTGCCGGTAATCAGCCGGTTTTGGGTCAACCCACATTGCACGATGTTTCCATGCTATCGGCTGTCAATATCACCAGCGACAATTATGCCGTCGGTTTGGCCAAAGCCGTAGCCTTTGAGCCTGGCAAACCGTTCATGAGCATACCGCTCGAATTACTGGCCAACAACGGCAATAGCTTCAGTATCGACTTGAACCTGGTCATCAACAACAGGCTGTGTACGAAAACCGTCAACATTGCAACCGGTTTGGACCAGGCGACAACCACTGACATGACGTTGTACCCCAATCCAGTCAAATCGTCGTTATCCATCAAGGGTCTGACACCTGGCTCAACGGTACGCATTTACAACCTCAACGGTAAATTGTGTCTGGAAAGAGCGGTTCAGCATTCAACGGAAACACTGGAAATGAGCTCATTGCCATCAGGTGTCTACCTGTTGAAGCAACAATCCACCAACGGTGAAACGCGGGTGGCCAAAGTCGTGAAGCAGTAAGGATTACAGCTGCAACTCCCCCTTACCCTGGCGGAGGATCATAGGTTCANNGCCGCCGATGCCGCCATCTATCACCAGATCAACGTTGTTGCCGTATCGTTCATCGATGAGTTCAGGATCGGTGGAGTATTCATCCAGGTTGTCCTGGTCATGCAAGGACATACTCATCAGGGGATTGCCTAGCTCAGCCACAATGGCAGCCACGATACCGTTCTCAGGAATGCGGATACCGACGGTATTCTTCTGTTTGAACAAGCGGGGTAGCTTGGTGCTACCATTGAGTATGAACGTGAAAGGACCGGGCAGGTTTCTTTTCAATAGCTTGTACGTAGGCGTCTCAACCTTGGCAAACTCGCTGACCTGGCTCAGATCCTGACAAATGAATGAAAGGTTGGCCTTACGAGGGTCTTCTCTTTTCATTTTACAAATCTTTTCCACGGCACGGGCGTGAAAAATATCGCAACCGATGGCCTACACCGTGTCAGTGGGGTAAATAATGAGCCCCCCTTCCCGCAAGGCATTGGCTATCTTCTCAATAACCTTGACATTCGGATTGTCTTCGTACAGTTTGATCAGCATCACTCATGAAAAAACAGACCGCAAAGTTAGGGATTTTTTTAATACGCGAAGGCAGCCCTGCAAAAAGATGCGGACTGCCTTCCAGTAGATAAATCGGGTAACGTGGTTTATCCGTAAATAATATTACCGTTCTCGTCCTTGAACTCGTCAAAACTCTTGTTGTACTGATTCATCGCCCTGAGGCTCATACCCATGCTGGAGAATCCACCATCGTGGAATAGGTTTTGCATGGTGACCTTACGGGTAAGATCAGAGAACATGACCATGCAATAGTCGGCGCATTCGGCAGCCGTTGCGTTTCCGAGCGGCGACATTTTATCGGCAAAATCCAGCAAGCCGTCAAAGCCCTTGACACCGTTGCCGGCCGTAGTCGGAGTCGGAGACTGGGAAATGGTGTTGATGCGTACCCCTTTCTCACGGCCATAGATATACCCGAAACTCCTGGCAATCGATTCCAACAAGGATTTGGCATCAGCCATGTCATTATAGCCGTAGAAAGAACGTTGAGCAGCCACGTAGCTGAGGGCCACAATGGATCCCCCTTCAGCAATAGCATCCATTTTTTTGGCGACCTGGATCATTTTATGAAATGAGATGGCCGACACATCAAGGGTGGTGTTCAATAAATTGTAATCCAGGTCATCATAGGTACGGCGTTTGCGCACATTGGGTGACATACCGATGGAATGGAGTACAAAATCTATTTTTCCACCAAGCACTTCCTGGGAACGGATGAAGACCTGTTGCAAGTCCTCGACACTGGTGGCGTCGGCAGGAATCAGTTCGGCGTTCAAACGTTCGCTCAATTCCGTGACTGTGCCCATGCGGCAGGCCACCGGGGTGTTGGTCAACGTGATGATGGCACCTTCCTCGACGGCTCTTTCCGCCACCTTCCAGGCGATGGACATGTCGTTGAGGGCTCCGAAAACAATACCGCGTTTACCTTTCAATAAGTGAGTTGACATACGATTGGGTTAAAAATTTCGCTACAAAATTACACAAAACTATTGAATGTGTGCAATTTTTAAGGGAAATTCAGGCCCATTGTCAATTATCAAGCCACGTTGAAGGACTCCGGCAGAGGGTATCTGTTTGGGTTGCAGCCCACTGCTACGTAAGGCCGGTGCATCAGGCACTTGGCCTCGAATTAGCGTTAATGCCGTACCAAGCAGGGCTTCTTCCTGGTCACCCAGTTGCTTAACACCCAAACCACCCATATCATCAACCTGATAGTTGGGAGTGAATCCAGCCGTAAAATCAGATTGGCCGTTTTTGTTGAAGAATTTGGCTACGATGGGTTGCAGCCCCCAGGTATTTTTCGGATCGTTTTCCTCGTAGATCGATATGGAGGCCACGTTTTTTCCATAGGTTTGGTCTCCGATCAAAACCACTTCCCTGTAGGCCTTAAGACCGTTGATGAGTTGTTCGCTGGCTGATGCAGTGTACTCACCCGTCAGCACGTAAAAACCTTGCAGGTTCTGACCAATGGCGTTGAGGGATTCCACGACCTGCCCCTCTTTTTTGATGGCAGTGGTGAAAAAGGTTTTCAAGGAATTTCCTCCGTAACGTTCCGTGTAGTAGTTGGTCAGGGCTTCGTTGTACCGGTAATAGGTATACACATCTATATCCCTCAGCACGGGTACGATCATGCTGGCCAGGTAGGTGCCCGAAGAAGAATACCCTCCGCTGTTATAACGGAGATCCAGCACCAGGTGGGTGATGCCATGGTTTTTGAACCGGTAAAAGGCCTGATTGACAGCCTTGTCGTAACCCAGATTGCCGTCACCATTGTCAGGAGCAAAGAAATTGTAGACCAGGTACCCTACCTTCGTTTGATCATCAAGGGTGTATACGGTATCCAGGTACACGGGATGTTCAGCATAATCGGCCTGTGTACTCAGTTCCAGGGTGGGTCCGCTCTCAAAGCCCGTGAAGCGACCCATATCGTCGTATCCTTCGTTCAGGAGACTCAAGGTATAACTGCTTGTATAGATGGACATGGCTTGCCGGTAATTACTCGTGGTGAGTTGCACGTTGTTGACCTTGTCAAACCACATACCACGTTTAATTCCAGTCTGTTCAGCCGAAGTTCCTTTCTTGACATAGGTAATCTGACCAACCACATTGTCACTGCCCTGCTCCAGGAGGTAGAGGCGGTAATCAAACCCGATTTCCTGCTCTACGATACCGCTCAGTCCGTCCTGGAGGCTTTGATAATCATCCTGAATCCAGGAAAAACGGTCACCATCCGGCTGCGTGGTAGCATCGTATGTATACAACAACGATTCAAAATACGCGTCAGGGGTCAAGGTCTTGTCACTCTCAGCCGGCAATTTATCCGTCCAGTAGTAGTACGTTTGCATGTTGTCCCAGATCCAGTCGTTGACATACTGATGCTCATTTTCTGTTTCATCTTTGCAGGAGGTGATTAAAAGCAGCACGCCAAACAAAAGGACAGGGCTGACAGCAAGGGCACGGAAGCGATTCATACGCAGGTCATTAAAGATGGATATATACTAATTATTCTTGATAATAGACACGTTTGACTCGGTTGGATACGGAGGTCAGAATTTCATACGGGATGGTTCCCAGTTTGGTAGCCACCTCGGCCAAGGGCAGCGACTCACCGAAGACCAGTACATCGTCACCCTCTTCGGCCTGGATGTCGGTTACATCAACCATGCAGGCATCCATACAGACGTTGCCGATGATGGGCACCCTATGTCCGTTGATCACGACCTCCCCCACACCATTACCCAAATGGCGATCCAGCCCGTCAGCATAGCCTATGGGCAGAGTGGCGATACGGGAAGGCCGGGTCAACAACGCTTTGCGGCTGTAGCCCACACTTTGACCTGCCTCCAGGTGACGTATCTGCAATATGGTGGTTTTCAGAGAGCTGACATTTTTAACCGGTGATCCCTTGACGGCTGAAACACCATACAACCCAATACCCAGTCTGACCATATCGTATTGGTGATCAGGGTAGCGTTCGATGCCAGCAGAGTTGAGAATGTGCCGTAAAATGCGGTGCTGGAAGGCTGCGGAAAGTTGATTGGCCATACGTTCAAACAGTTCCAGCTGGATATGAGTGTACCCATCAAGACTGGCTTCGTCACTGCCGGCCAGATGGGAAAAAACGGAACGAACCCGCAAGGACTCCTGGCCTTTGAGGCGGTTAATTAATAGTGGCAAATCATGTTCCTCAAAACCAAGACGGTGCATACCGGTGTCGAATTTGATGTGGATGGGGTAGTTGTCTACGCCTTCCCGTTCGGCTTCCCGTATAAAGGCGTCCAGCAGCTTGAAGCTGTATATTTCGGGTTCCAGTTTGTGTTCAAAAATGGTGGAGAAACTGCCGAACTCTGGATTCATCACCAGGATGGGCAGGGTGATGCCACCGTGCCGAAGTTCTACCCCTTCGTCAGCTACGGCCACTGCGACGGCATCGCAGGCGTGGGTTTGCAGCGTCTTGGCAATTTCCAGGGCGCCGCTACCATAGCCCGCGGCTTTGACCATGGCGATGACCTGGGTGGTCGGTTTAAGATAGGTCCTGAAGTAATTCAAGTTGTGCACCAAGGCATCCAAATTAACTTCCAACACCGTTTCATGGACTTTTAGGGAGAGGCGTTCGCTCACCTCCTCAAATCCAAAAGCACGGGACCCTTTGATCAGGATGGAGGAATTCTTCAGTTGTTCCAGGAGGCCGGATTGCAGCAACCGTTCAGTTTTGAGAAAGAAATGGGAGGGTAGCGTAAATACGTCAGCCTGAGCCGACAATTCCTTGCCCACACCAATCAATCGATCCACCTGTTTGCGCTGCAACATAGCAGCCACGGTTTTATATAAGTCGGCCGGTGATTGCCCGCTTTGCAGGATATCAGAAAGGATAAGCGTTCGGTTCAACTGCCCTCCGGCCGACCGCCTGGCCTGAAAATCAAGAGCCAGCTCCAAGGCATTGACATCAGCGTTGTAACTGTCGTTGATCACCACGCAACCCCGTTTGCCTTCCTTGACCTCCAGGCGCATGGCGACTGGTTCCAATTTCAACATACGTTCGGCGATGACGGCTTCCGAAAGTCCCCTCAGCAGCAAAACAGTCAAGCAATGAAGGGCATTTTCCACCGATGGTTCATCGGCAAAGGGCATCACCAGCTTGCCGTCCTGTCCTTTCCACGTATAGGTAATGGCCGTGCGCAGGCCATCCAATTCATGCTTGCTCACGTTCAACGGAGCCTGGTGGTCTTTCAGAGACCAGCCCACCAACACATCGGGAGGATAGGCGGCCGTCAGGGCCTGGTGAGCTTCGACATGATCCTGGCAATAAACGATGGTGGAGCACGTCTTGAACAATTTGACTTTCTCGGCGGCCTTCCCGGCCAATGAGGTGAAGTTTTCCTGATGGGCAGCGCCGATGTTGGTCAACAGTCCCATGGTCGGTTGTATCACTTTCTGTATGGCCTCCATCTCACCAGGTTGGGAAATGCCGGCCTCAAACAAGCCGAGGGCTGTTCCTGCATCCAACTGCCACACCGACAAGGGCACGCCTATTTGTGAATTATAGCTGCGTGGAGACCGCACCACTTCGACGTCTGTGCGGAGCAGTTGCCACAGCCACTCCTTGACGATGGTCTTGCCGTTGCTGCCGGTAATGGCCCAGACCGGGCAGTCAAAGCGGCGACGGTGAGCGGCAGCCAGTTGCTGCAAGGCCAATAAGGTATCGGGAACCAGGAGGATGGAGGCTTCCGGCAAATCGGCCGCTTTCACGGCAGGGTCAGAGACCACAAAATGCCGGATTCCCCGCTTGTACAGATCGACGATATAACGGTGACCATCGTTGCGACTGGTTTTCAGGGCAAAAAAGAGACTTTCCTCCGGGAAAAAGGAAGAGCGGCTGTCCGTGAGCAACCAACTGATCGGTTGGTCATTCACGATGGTAGCCTTGGCTTTCAGGAGCACCGCTATCTCCCGGATGGTATAGGTGAGTGATGTCATGATTGTATCGTTCCTGTGCCCTCAATAATCACGGATGATGCGTTCAAAAAAGGCTCTCTCGTCTTCCAGGGCCAAGGCCGGCTCACTCAGGGAAAGGCCTTCAATGGCAGCTAGATTCTTTTGGGCAAACCGCCTGTATGCTTCATCCTTGGGGTGAAAGGGACGGTGTTCCATTGCCTTGTGAATGGCCTGAACCTGCCTGGCCATTTCTCGCGTGCCCTTACTGAAAAAGGTTTCGGTAAAGTGTTCCCAAATGTAGGTTTGGGCCAGGGCTGAAGGGTGTAGCAGGTCATCCGCAAAGAAACGGTAGTCCCTTAGGTCGTCGAGCAGCAATTCATACGCCGGGTAATAAGTCACCGATTCAAATCGCTGACACAGTGTTTCAATTCCCAATAACAGGACAGCCTTGCTCAAATTGTTGGCGTGCAGTCCATCCTTGATATGCCGGATGGGGCTGACCGTCAGTATGATCTTCAAACCGGGCCGCCGTGTCAACAACCGACCGATCAGCTGGCTGAATGTCTCTACAAAGGCATCTACATCAAGCCGCTCGCGTATAAAGAACGTAGCGGGCCACTTATGGCAATTAGCCACCACTTTGTTGGTGTCCACACGTTTATAAAGCCAGGCGGTCCCCAATGTCAGGATCAGACAGTCGGCCGTTTCCAGTCCTTCGACGGCATTACGAAAGGCGTGATTGATGTCGGCCAGAGCCTTCTCAGCGTGAACATTGGAAAACGATCCATGATGATCGAAACTTTGGTACAGTCCTTCGTGAACAACCAATTCGTCGGCTTCGTAGGTCTTGTGCGCCAGCAAGCGATTGATGGCCTGCTCGATGGAAACCGGGTTGTACAAGACACCAAAGGGATTGACAACGGTACGAAAACCACTTTCACGCAAGCGCTGACCAGTCTGCTCGGCAAAGCAGGAACCCATGACAAACAACCGATGGGCATGTGTCAAGGTAAACGGTGCCTGGGATACAGGCAAATTGGTTCTGAAATCCATGAAGGACAAAATTATAAAATAATATGGATGGGTACGTGAAAAAAGCGTACTTTTGCATGCCAGATTCATGGATATGACGAAGACACCCCTTCTTGACAGCATCCAGTACCCGAGTGACCTCAGAAAGCTGGAAATCAATGAGCTGAAACAAGTCTGCGATGAGATTAGACAGCTGATTATAGATGAACTGGCCGACCACCCCGGTCACCTGGGTGCCAATTTGGGTACCATTGAACTTACGGTGGCGTTGCATTACACCATGAACACGCCCGAAGACCTGCTGGTGTGGGACGTGGGGCATCAGGCCTATGCACATAAGATATTGACGGGTCGTAAGCACCTTTTTCCAACCAACAGGCAATTTAAAGGCATCAGCGGTTTTCCACACCCGGCGGAAAGTCCCTATGACACCTTTGTCGCTGGTCATGCCTCCAACTCCATTTCAGCCTCCCTGGGCATGTCCATTGCCACCAGGCTAGAAAACAAGCGGCGTCTGGTTGCTGCCATCATCGGTGACGGATCCATGTCGGGCGGTTTGGCTTTCGAAGGATTGAACAACACATCCGTCCACCCTAACGATCTACTGATCATCCTCAACGACAACCACATGTCCATCGACAGAAATGTGGGAGGGTTGAGCGAGTACCTGGTCAAAATAACCACTTCCAAGCGATATAACAGTTTCCGCTGGCGAACATACCTCCTGCTCAAACGTTTGGGCATCATCAACGAAACGCGCAAAACCCGGTTGCTACGGTTCGGTAACAGCCTGAAAGCCCTGCTCACCAATCAACATAACCTCTTCGAAGGATTGAACATCCGCTACATGGGCCCTGTGGACGGGCACGATGTGGAAGGCCTGGTGAAAGTACTCAAGGATATCAAGGACATGGTAGGCCCCAAGTTGCTGCACGTATGCACCGTCAAGGGCAAAGGCTTTGCGCCGGCCGAGCAGGATGCTACCCAGTGGCACGCCCCAGGCCGTTTTGACAAACTCACAGGCGAGATCTTGACCAAAAGCAGCGGCAAGGATGAGCCCCTCAAGTTTCAGGACATTTTCGGCCACACCCTGGTGGAACTGGCTGAACAGAATCCTGCTATTGTCGGCATCACCCCGGCCATGCCAACCGGCTGCTGCATGAACCTGATGATGGAGCGGTTTCCCGATCGTTCGTTCGACGTAGGCATCGCTGAGGGCCACGCTGTCACGTTTTCCGGCGGGATGGCCAGCCAAGGCCTCATACCCTTCTGCAATATTTATTCATCGTTCGCCCAACGGGCCTACGACAACGTTATCCACGACGTAGCCATCCAGAAACTGCCTGTCGTGCTTTGCCTGGACAGAGCGGGGCTGGTAGGTGAGGACGGTCCCACTCACCATGGGGTATTCGACCTTCCCAGTCTGCGCTGCATACCCAATCTCATCATCAGCTCGCCCATCGACGAGCATGAGTTGCGCAACCTGATGTATACGGCCCAACTGAAACCTCAGGGTCCTTTTGTGATTCGTTACCCCAGGGGCAACGGTTTCCTGACCAACTGGCGCAATCGCATGGAAGAAATACCCATTGGCAAAGGTGCCTGCCTGCGGGAAGGCAAGGATATCGCTCTCCTGTGCATCGGCCCTGTGGGTAAAACAGCGGAGAAAGTGGCTGCAGACCTCCAACTAGAGGGAGTGTCCGTAGCGGTATACAACATGCGGTTTGTCAAACCCCTTGATACGGCCTTGCTGCATACCATAGGGCAGGCTTTCGACAAGGTGGTGACCATCGAGAACGGCGCCTTGATTGGTGGCTTCGGCACTGCCATCCTCGAATTCTTCTGTGAACAGGGATACACGAGTACTGTCAAGCGCTTGGGTATCCCCGATCAATTCATAGAGCACGGAGCCCTGGCCGATTTGCATGCCCTGTGCGGCATCGACGCCAATGGTATCAGACAGACCGTGCTCGACTTTCTTAATCATTGAGTGTAACGCCCTTTCATAATGAAGATCATTGTCGACGGTGCCGGAGAAGTGGGAACCCATNNTGCTATCCAGGGAAAACCACCACATCATTGTACTGGACTCTAACGAGGCTCATTTATCGTACCTGGATGCCAACTACGACCTCCAAACCTTGGTGGGTAGTCCGACATCCATCGAAAAGATCAAGGAGGCGGGCGCCTCTTCCTGTGACTTGTTTATCGCTGTCACACCCGATGAAAGCCGCAACCTGACCGCCTGTATCCTGGCTGCCAAACTGGGCGCCAAAAAGACAGTCGCCCGCATCGACAATCCCGAATACATGCACGAGGAACACAAGGCGTTCTTCGAACAGCTGGGCATCCATTCCCTCATTTACCCCGAGTTGCTGGCTGCCAAGGAAATTGTTAACAGCCTCAAACGACCTTGGGCCAGGCAATGGCATGAGTTCTGCCAAGGCAAACTGCTGCTTGTTGGTGTCAAGGTACGTGAGGGGGCTCCTATTTTGGGGAAAACCCTGGCTGACGTTTTCAGGGAAGAAAATGACTTGCGTGTTGCCGCCATCAAACGACATTATACCACGCTCATACCAGCCGGTATNNGGGGATTTGGTCTACTACATTGCGAAGCCCTCCTCCGTGGAAACCATCAGGCGGCTGAGCGGCAAAGAAAGTGCTGAGATCAAAAACGTCCTGTTCATGGGAGGTAGTCGTATTGCCATCAAAACCACTCAATTGTTGACCAATGACTTCTCCCTCAAGATGATTGAACAAAGCCGGTCCAGGATAGACTGGCTGACGTCTTGTGTCAATCCGGAAACCATGATCATCCATGGGGATGGTAGAGATGTGGAATTGCTGGAAGCAGAGGGGATCAAGGAAATGGATGCTTTCATCGCCTTGACAGGCAGCGCAGAAACCAATATCCTGGCCTGCCTGGAAGCAAAACGGTTCAATGTCAGAAGAACCATCGCCGAAGTGGAAAACATCGATTACATTCCCCTGGCCGACGGCTTGGACATTGGCATGATTATTAATAAGAAAATCCTGGCTGCCAGTCACATTTACCAGATGATGCTGGCTGCCGACGTCTCCAGTGTCAAAAGCTTGACCTTTGCCGATGCAGAAGTGGCCGAATTTGTGGTCAACAAAAAAGCCCGTGTTACCAAGGCTCCCGTAAAAGACTTGAACTTGCCCGATGACATCAGCCTGGGTGGACTGGTGCGTAATGGCAAAGCCTCGTTGATTTATGGAGACACCCAGTTGGAAGAGGGAGACCACGTCGTGGCTTTTTGCCCTGACTCCACCATTAACCGGATTGAAAAGTATTTCAAGTAAATGAGCAAGGCGACATTCAACATCAAACTGGTCATCAAGCTGCTTGGCTTTATGCTGTTTTTGGAAAGCGGCGCCTTGCTGCTGTCCGGAATGGTCGCCTGGTTGTACAAGGGTGGTGACACCCAATGGTTCCTGCTGTCTGCCGGTATTACCGCGGTGTCCGGTTTGATTTTTTATTTCATTGGCAAACAGGCCAAACGAACCAACATCGGCAAGCAGGAGGCCTATGCCTTTGTCACCTTGGTCTGGGTGCTATTTTCGTTTTACGGTCTCCTACCCTACTACCTGGGGGGCTACATCAACACCGTTACCAACGCTTTTTTTGAGACGATTTCCGGTTTCACCACTACGGGTTCCAGTGTCATACTGGATGTGGAAAGTATGCCCCACGGTATCCTGTTTTGGCGCAGCCTCACTCAATGGATGGGCGGTATGGGTATTATCCTGCTCTCACTGGCTGTTATGCCCTTGCTCAATATGGGCAATGTTGGCCTCTTTGCTGCAGAAGTGCCAGGCCCCAAGGTGGATAAACTCCAACCCCGCATCAGCGGAACAGCCAGAATCTTGTGGGTTATTTACTTGTTGTTGACGCTTTTCGAAGTCGTGTTGCTTAAACTTGCCGGCATGGGGCTGTTTGACGCTGTCTGCCACGCCTTAACCAGTATGGCCACTGGAGGCTTCTCCACCAAGAACAACAGCATTGCTGCCTTCGACTCTCCCACCATCGAGTACATCATCATCGGCTTCATGTTTATGGCCGGCACCAGTTTCTCCTTGATCTACTGGGCCTTCACTTTCAACTTCAAGAAGCTGAAACACAACGACGAGTTCACCTGGTATGTTTATATCGTGTTGCTTGTGGCGGCCTTTTTATCCTTTGGTCTCTGGCACGTAGAGGGATTGTCGCTGGGCGATGCCATCCGCACAGGGTTGTTTCAAACGATTTCGTTCCTTACGACGACTGGCTACACCACGACAACCGCTTACATGCACTGGGAACCGTTATTGTGGAGTGTTTTCTTATTGATCATGCTGCTTGGAGGCATGTCGGGATCGACCTCGGGGGGAATAAAAATATCCAGAATCATCATTCTGGTGAGGCAAAGCAAGTGTGAACTCAAACGCCAGGTTCACCCCAATGCCGTAATACCTGTCCGCTACAATGGCAAGAATTTACCGGACAACATTGTTTCAACGGTCTCCGGCTTCTTGGTCCTGTACATTTTATTGGTCTTTATCGGTACGGCCATTCTGCTGTCAGAAGGCTTGTACCTGGATGATGCGTTGGGTGCTGTGCTATCAAGCATCAGCAACGTAGGTCCAGGTTTTGGTGCCTTCACACAAAACTACTTCATGAT
>DOBD01000269.1:14489-14617 GCA_003506275.1 Bacteroidales bacterium
TTCACGGTGATTTTGTTGCTGATGCCGTCGTTTTGGAGGAAATAACATTGAGCAAGGGGGCTGGCATCCCGATTAAGGGATGCCAGCCCTTAAAATAATTCCCCGTTTATCATCAACTTGTCAAACAC
>DOBD01000120.1:0-4972 GCA_003506275.1 Bacteroidales bacterium
AAAAAAATCGTTTCTTTGCATCCGCTTAAAAAACAGCAGGAAAATCAACTAAAAAAGATAGCGATGTCTAAAATTTGTCAGATTACCGGAAAAAAGGCAATGATCGGGAACAACGTTTCGCACTCCAAAAGGCGCACCAAACGTAAGTTCAACGTGAATTTGTTTCACAAAAAGTTCTATTGGGTAGAACAGGATTGCTGGATCTCGCTGAACATTTCAGCAGCCGGCTTGCGTACCATCAACAAAAATGGCTTGGACGCAGCCATGAAGGAAGCCAGCGAAAAAGGGTATTTACGTGTGGAAGATATCCAGATACTTAACTAAAAAGTAGGAGATTGTAGAAATGGCAAAGAAAGCAAAAGGCAACAGGATTCAAGTAATCCTGGAATGCACCGAACACAAAGAAAGCGGTATGCCGGGTACTTCCCGTTACATCACCACCAAGAACCGCAAAAATACGACGGGCCGCATGGAGTTGAAGAAATACAACCCCATCCTGAAGCGCGTTACGATTCACAAAGAAATTAAATAAGACAGGCCATGGCAAAGAAAGCAGTTGCATCCATGCAAAACAAAAGTGAAGGCCGCGCCTTCTCTAAAGTAATCAAGATGGTCAAATCCCCCAAGACCGGAGCCTATATCTTTCAGGAAGACATCGTTCCGAATGATAAAGTCAACGATTTCCTGAAGAAGTAATCGTTGTTTCAGACCTAACTCCAAAGAACTGCTGTTTACCAATAGCGGTTCTTTGGTATTTTTTACCAATACCTCTTTAATCCTCATGGGTATCTTCAGCTTTTTCTCCAAAAACAAGGAGCAAGACAAGGTGGTGCTGGACGAAGGGTTGCAAAAAACCAAAGCTTCTGTCTTCTCCAAACTGTCGAGGGCCATCGCCGGCAAGTCCAAAGTAGACGATGATGTGCTTGACAACCTCGAGGAGATGCTTATTGCGTCTGATGTAGGCGTGAACACAACCTTGCGTATTATTGAACGCATCCAACAACGGGTTCAGCGTGACAAATACCTGGACATAGCTGAACTCAACAGCGTGTTGCGTGACGAAATCGCCAACCTGTTGATCAGTCACGATAGTGAGGAAAGCGACAATTTCGATTACCCTGATAGTGATACACCCTACGTTATCATGGTGGTAGGTGTCAATGGCGTTGGCAAAACCACAACCATCGGCAAGTTGGCTCATAAGTTCGTCCAAGCCGGCAAGAAGGTTTACCTGGGTGCCGCCGACACGTTCAGAGCCGCCGCCGTCGATCAATTGGTGATTTGGGGCGAGCGGTCAGGAGCCACCGTGATCAAACAGGCTATGGGCTCGGACCCTGCCGCTGTGGCTTTTGACACCCTGAAATCGGCCGTGGCCAATCAGGCTGATGTGGTACTGATTGATACGGCCGGCCGGTTGCACAACAAGACCAACTTGATGAACGAATTGACCAAAATCAAGGAGGTCATGAAAAAAGTGGTTCCGGGTGCACCCCACGAAGTGTTGCTGGTACTTGACGGTTCGACCGGTCAGAATGCCTTTGAACAGGCCAGGCAATTCACCCTGGCTACTGAAGTGACCAGCCTGGCCATCACAAAGCTGGACGGAACAGCCAAAGGAGGCGTTGTTATCGGCATATCCGACCAATTTCAAATTCCTGTCAAGTACATCGGTTTGGGCGAAGGAGTAGACCACCTGCAGTTGTTCAACCGTCGTCGGTACGTTGAGTCACTTTTTGGCAACCACTAACATGCCATCAGCCAAGACCGTCACCCTTGTCACGTTGGGTTGTTCCAAGAACCTGGTTGACTCAGAAAAATTACTGTTCCAATTTGCGGCCAAAGGTTACCGGGTGCTGCACGACACGGATCCGCCCAAAGGCAGCATCGTCATCGTAAATACCTGTGGTTTTATCGGTGACGCCAAGGAAGAATCCATCAATACCATCCTGGATTTTGCCCTCCTACGCCGTAAAGGACTGATTAGCCGCCTCTTCGTCATGGGTTGTCTCTCGCAACGCTACCTGACGGAGTTGCAGGACGAGCTGCCCGAGGTTGACGCATTTTATGGCAAATTCAATTTTGAAGACATCCTGATGGTGTTGGGAGAAGAAAAGGCACCGACAGCTTGCCTGGATCGACTCCTGACCACGCCTTCACACTATGCCTTTCTGAAAATTTCTGAAGGCTGCAGCCGAGGCTGTTCCTATTGCGCCATACCCATCATTACGGGCAGGCACGTTTCCAGACCGATGAATGAACTGGTGGAAGAAGCCAAACTATTGGTCGGAAAGGGCGTCAAAGAGATCCAGCTTATAGCCCAGGACCTTTCCTATTACGGTAGAGACCTATACAGACGTCCCAAACTGTCCGAATTGGTAGAACGCCTGGCCGACATCGAAGGCATTGAGTGGATACGTCTCCATTATACCTATCCAGCTGATTTTCCCATGGATGTGCTGCGTGTGATGCGGGAGCGTCCCAACGTCTGCAAGTACCTTGATATGGCCTTGCAGCACATCAGCGACCCCATGTTAAAACGGATGCGCCGCCGTATCACTAAGGCGGAAACCTTGGATTTGTTGGCAACCATCAGAGCCGAAGTGCCTGGTATCCACCTGAGAACTACGTTGATGGTAGGTCATCCGGGTGAAACCGAGGCTGACTTTCAGGAGCTACTTGATTTTACGACACAGCAACGTTTTGAACGGATGGGTGCCTTTATGTATTCCGAAGAAGAAGGCACTTTTGCCGCCAGGCGATACACCGACAATGTGCCGGTAGCCGTCAAGCAAGCACGATTGGATGCACTGATGCTGCTACAACAAGACATTTCAACCTCCATCAACCAAACCAAAATCGGTTCTACCTTCAAGACAGTCATCGACAGGGTAGAAGGCGACCAACTCATCGGCAGGACAGCATACGACTCTCCCGATGTGGACCCANNGGCGCCAAGGGACGTAAACCAGGTGATTTCTGTCACGTACGCATTACCGATGTGGGTCCCTATGATCTGTACGGTCACCTGGATGACACCATTTTAAGCACTTGAACGCCATTTATCAATGATGACTCCGAGCAAACGCCTTCTTTTCCTTTTCTCATGCCTGTTGACGGGTATTTATGCTACAGCCTCCACCGAATCTGAAAACTCCTTAAGCGTTTACGGCTTTGTACGCAGTGACTTCTTCTACGATAACCAGGTCATGCGGTCCTCGGTTCAAGAATTATTTTCCCTGTATCCAGCACCTGCCATCACCAATGTTTACGGCGATGAGCTGAATAGGACTCCTTCAGCCGGTCTCAACAGCCTCACTACCCGTTTAGGGCTTAAGCTGAAGGGCAATGGCATGCTGGGTGCCGGGAGTAGCCAATCTGTCGTGGAGGTCGATTTCGGGGGCGCGCCCAACTATTGGCTGCTGAGGCTACGTCAAGCCTACTCCAAGCTGCATTTTGCGTCTTCAGAATTGCTCATCGGGCAAACCTGGCACCCACTATTTGCAGCCACAATGATGCCAATGGTGCTGTCGCTCAATACTGGCGCTCCCTTTCAACCCTTCAACCGCAGTCCTCAGATACGTTGGGACAAACACCTGAACAACTGGACCTTGACAGCTGCCGGCATTTGGCAGATGATGTATGCCTCTCCGGGCCCTGATGGCAGTTCCTACAAGTACCAACGCGATGCCATCCTCCCCAATATATACATCGGAGCCGAATGGAAATCGGATGGCTGGCTGGGAGGTGTCGGATACGATGTCAAACGCCTTAAACCACAGCGTTATGTGTTGGACAACGGTGGTGCTCAGATCATCAACCGTCAGTACCTGACGTCTTCGAGCGTTATGGTGTATGGTCAGTACGCCCAACCAGAGTGGGCCATACGGTTTAAAGCCATACAAGGACAAAACCTGGCCGATCACACCTTGATTGGTGGATACGCCTTGACTCCGGACAACCGTTGTGTCAATTACAACACGTTCAGTAGTTTTATCAATGTGGTTGTGGGGACGACTCATCAAGGAGGCCTCTTTGCCGGCTACAGTGCCAACCAAGGTCCGTCATCCAGGTTGACCGCCGATAGCCGCTTTTTTGGTATGGGCGCTGATGCAGCTAACACAAATAATGAGTTATTAATTAAGCACTTATATAGATTGACGCCAACGTATGCCTACCAAAATGGAGCATGGAGGGTAGGGGTGGAGTTGGAATTAACCCAGGCCCAATGGGCCAAACGTCAAGCAGATGGCCACCTGGGCAATACCACCCCCAGTGCCAACCAGCGAGTGTACGCCATCCTTATGTATCGCTTCTGACAATTAACATATTTTAACGTATTTAATCCACTTTTCCGTCCCAAAACCGGTAACTTTAGGGTACGTGTAACCCTAATAATGACGACTATGGACGACAAGCTGGTTACTGTGGCCATTCATACCTATGATAGAGCCATCATCATCAAGGGCATTTTGGAAACGGAAGGCATCGAAGTATGCCTGCACAACGTCAATCTGATTCAACCAGTCATCTCAGCCGGTGTGCGCGTCCGCATCAAGGAGGCTGATTTACCAGCTGCTTTGAAAATCCTGGAAAACTTGAATTTTCCGGACGAAACAGCTGAACCAGAGACGCCAATCAGTCCGTATGTTCTGGTCCCCGTGGATTTTTCCGCCTATTCGTTGAAGGCAGCACGCATGGCCATTAAATTTGCCGCCGATCTGAAGGCCGGCGTCACGTTGCTGCACACGTATTACAGTCCGATCTATGCGGGCGGTCTGCCCATCAGTGATGCTTTTGTGTTTGATGAACACAACGAACAAGCCATGCACAAGCAGATTGAACAGATGCACAAGCAAATGGAAGCGCTGGAAACTCAATTGAAAGCCGACATGGCAGAAAACACGTTGCCACCAGTGGAACTAACCATCAAATTCAGGGAGGGAGTGCCTGAAGAACAGATACTTACATACTC
>DOBD01000120.1:5088-9452 GCA_003506275.1 Bacteroidales bacterium
AATATGCCACTGATTTCACTGTCTGATTGTGAGAACATTGGGTTTGTGACTCACTTTGACCAACGCGATCTGGTGGCCTTTGAATCGTTCATGCAATTGATGAAGCCTTACCGCTTCAAGGTGTATTTCCTGCACCTGACAGCTGAGCCTGATGCCTGGGACGAAATCAAGCTCAACGGGATCAAGGCTTATTTCAGTCACCAATATCCGAACATGGAAAGTGCTTACTGCATGATCAAGGGTGATAACTTGATTGACAGCCTCAATGAATTCATACAGGAACGTCACATCGACCTGGTGGCGTTGACAGCTCAAAAGCGTTCCATTTTCTCGCGCTTGTTCAATCCAAGTCTGGCGAAGAAAATGCTTTTCCACAGTCACACACCAATCATGGTAATCAGAGGTTGAAAATAACCGTAGCCAGAAATGAATAAATGGCCGTTGTCTCAAAATTAATGGCTCAGGCCCCTACTGTGCTATAATTAATATTATGTTNNAATAACGAGGGGCCTCTCCGTTCACCATTATTTGCGAAAAACAGGTAAAAAGCAAGGCTCTTGTTAGCGTTAAAAAAGATGGCATCCCTTCAGAGGGATGCCATCGTCCTTATGTACAAAAAAGAGTTCTTTCACTACATGTTTTTCAAACGCTCTTCCATCTCCTTGAACTTGGCTTCCTTGTCCAGGTTGTAGTAAATACCACGCAAAGCAATGACGTAATCTCGTTCTTTGGGATTCAGTTCATACGCTTTCTCAAAATACGGCAAGGCTTTGGCAAAAACATCCTTCAGTTTGGCTTTTTCCTTCAAGTATGTACGGTCATCCTTGATGTTATTGACACGATCCAATTCCTCAACAGCTTTGTTGTAAATGATACGTCCGATGTTACCCATAGGTTCAGCCATTTCGGGATCCAATTCAACAGCCTTTTCATAGCAAACCACGGCTTCGTCAATTTTCTTTTCATTTTCCAGGATACGTCCCTTCACATTCCATAAGGCCCCGCTGGTAGTATCCTGTTCGATGGCTTTATTGATCCAGCTCATGGCATCTTCCATCAAATTCTTGTGAATGTAGAAATTGATCAAATTGCGGGTGTAGAACGTTTCCTTTGGGAATTTCTGAGCACCTAACTGATACATTCTCAGCATATTAGCCGTATCCTTCAAGAGGCCGTAATCCTCGCTCAACCTGGCGTAGATCCATTCCGAATCAATGGAGTCTTTCACCAATTCGTAGTACTTCACGGCTACTTCGGTTTTTTTGGCCTGTGTGGCGCACAAACCACAATAATACGTAATCAAGGGTCTGAGCGTATCTTTTTCCAAACCCATACCTTTCAGAAATGATATTTCCGGGTACTTCAGGTAGGTGTCAAACATTTCGAACGCCTTGTCAAATTCCTTGTTGGAATAAAAATGAGAACCAGCCTGAGTAAAGGCGTTTTGAAACGATAATACCTTATCAGTGATTCGTTTGGTAAACTTGGGTTTGACCTTGCCTTTCTTATCGGGTAAACGATCCAAGGAGTCAGCAATAATATAGTATCCCAATGCTTTGAGTACAGACTCACCCATCAGGACCTTATCGCCCTTTTTTTGAGTCCATTCCAACTTTTGCTGTTCCTCGTAGGTGGCGTGATACACTTCACCGGCGATGAACCAGGTATTGGCAAGATCCTTGGTAGTGGGATCGACCAGGGCTGGCAGGATGGCCTCCCTGGCTGCTTTCGTGTCGGGCACCTCAGCCAGAATCTTGGCCTTGGCCTTGGACACGTTCTTTTTCTGCGCGAATACATTCACGCTGCCGGCCAGCATCAGGACAGCCAACAGTATTGAAAAATAACTTTTTTTCATTTTTGCAGGTTTTAATTGTCTATATTGTTGATATGCAGACTTACTCTCCAACAGGAATGCACCCTTCCCCACTTTCAACCGATTCATCCCCAGGCAGCTCCACCTCATCGGCAGACTCACTGGAAACGCGGCAAACCGAGGCAATCTCATCGTGACGTTTTTCCAGGTTGATGAGACGCACCCCTTGGGTTGCCCTGCCCATGATCCTGAAATCGGCCACCTTGACCCTGAGGGTGATGCCAGACTTGTTGATAATCATCAGATCGTGGTCGTCAGTCACACTTTTTATGGCGACCAATTTACCGGTTTTTTCGGTAATATTCAATGTTTTCACGCCTTTTCCACCGCGGTTGGTTACACGGTAGTCTTCCAGGTCGGAACGTTTGCCATAGCCCTGTTCAGAAACGACCATGATGGTTTCCTTTTCCTTGTCCTTGATGCAGATCATACCGACCACTTCGTCAGCTCCGTCTTCGTCGAGTGTCATACCCCTGACGCCGGTAGCTGTACGGCCCATGACACGGACCTTGCTTTCGTGGAAACGGATGGCCCTGCCATTGCGGTTGGCCAGGAGCACTTCGGTGTCGCCGTTTGTCATGCGTACGGCTATCACTTCGTCGTCTTCGCGGATGGTGATGGCGTTGACCCCGTTCTGGCGCGGCCTTGAATAGGCTTCCAGCAAGGTCTTTTTAACCACACCCTGCTTGGTACAGAACAACAAGTAGTGGGAGTTGATGAATTCCTCATCGGTCTGCAGGTTTTTCACCCTGATGAAGGCGTTCACCTTGTCGTTGGCATCAATGTTGAGCAGGTTTTGGATGGCGCGCCCCTTGGTATTTTTGGCCCCTTCTGGTATTTCATACACCTTCAGCCAATAGCATCGGCCCTTTAAGGTAAAGAACAACATGGTGTTGTGCATGGAGGCTGGGTAGATGTATTCCACAAAGTCTTCGTCACGTGTTTCAGTGCCCTTGGACCCTACTCCTCCCCTGTTTTGAGCCCTGAATTCAGCCAGCGGCGTACGTTTGATGTACCCCAGATGGGAAATGGTGATGATCATTTCATCATCGGCGTAGAAATCTTCGGGATTGAAGTCTTCAGAAGCATACACAATCTCGGTGCGTCGAACGTCACCGTATTTTTCCTTGACTTCCAGCAATTCGTTCTTGATGATGTCCATCCGCATCTCACGACTGGCAAGCACTTCCTTGTACCAGGCAATCTTTTTCATCAAGGCCTCGTACTCGTTGCGCAATTTCTCCATTTCCAAACCGGTGAGCTGGCGGAGGCGCATTTCAACGATGGCCCTGGCCTGTATGTCGGAAAGGTCGAAGGTCACCATGAGGCGTTCACGGGCTTCATCCGGTGATTGAGAGGAACGAATGATGGCGATGACCTGATCGATGTTGTCGCAGGCGATGATCAGGCCCTGCAGGATGTGTGCACGTTTTTCGGCCTCGTTGAGTTCGTACTGTGTACGGCGGACAACCACATCGTGACGGTGATCCACGTAATGACGGATCAGATCCTTAAGATTGAGCTGTTTGGGACGACCGTGTACCAAGGCGATGTTGTTGACGCTGAACGAAGACTGTAAAGCCGTCATTTTGAACAACTTGTTGAGAAGCACATTGGCATTGGCGTCTTTTTTCACCTCGATGACGATGCGCATACCTTCACGGTCAGACTCGTCGTTGATGTGGTATATGCCATCTATCTTCTGATCTTTGACCAATTCGGCGATACCGGTGATGAGTTCGGCCTTGTTGACCATGTAAGGTATCTCCGTCACCACGATTTTCTCGCGGGTGCCATCCGNNCGCATGATGATACGGCCACGACCCGTTTCAAAGGCATCCTTGACACCGGCATACCCATAAATGAAGCCGCCGGTGGGAAAATCGGGGGCCAGCACATACTTCATCAGCTCAGACACCTCGATGGTATTGTTGTCGATGTAGGCAATCAAACCGTCTATGACCTCGGAGAGGTTATGGGGTGCCATGTTGGTCGCCATACCCACGGCGATGCCGGCGGCACCGTTAACCAGGAGGTTGGGAATACGGGAAGGCAGCACGGTCGGTTCCTTGAGTGTTTCATCGAAGTTGGGCTGCATATCTACCGTCTCTTTCTCAATATCGACCAGCATTTCTTCAGCCAGGCGTTTGAGCCGGCATTCGGTATACCTCATGGCAGCCGGCGAATCACCGTCCACCGAACCGAAGTTACCCTGGCCATCGACCATGGGATAACGCATGGACCATTCCTGCGCCATGCGCACCATGGCATAATAGACGGACGAGTCACCGTGCGGATGGTACTTACCAAGTACGTCACCCACAATACGAGCAGATTTCTTATACGGTTTATCTGAATTGTTGCCCAACTCGTTCATACCGTACAATACACGGCGGTGGACAGGTTTGAGTCCGTCTCGGACATCGGGCAAGGCTCTGGAAACGATTACGGACATCGAATAATCTATGTACGAGGACTTCATTTCCTCCTC
>DOBD01000120.1:9522-11300 GCA_003506275.1 Bacteroidales bacterium
GAACCCTCCCTACTGACAGTTTGGCGTTTGGCAAAGTATTTGCAGGAAGAATAGTGAATTCTACGGCAAAATTCTTATATTTGACGTAGGTTTTTACTAGGTACATTAGGTTACATAAGCATCATTGATATGAATACTGCAAAATTTTCCCAGGGCGTCCGGGACGTGATCGGCTACAGCCGTGAGGAAGCCCTACGCCTGGGAAACGACGCCATAGCCCCCGAACACTTGTTGCTCGGGATACTCAGAGAAAGAGACAGCAACGCGTACATACAGCTGTCAAAACTCAACATTGACATCCTCCGTGTCAAGCGGGTCATCGAGAGCCGGATAAATCGAATCGAACAAGCCCCCTCCGACCCTGACCTGCCACTGACCAAGTCGACAGAAAGAGTGTTACGCATGGTCTTTCTGGAAGCCCGTGCCCTCGAATCTCGTGGACACAAGAGTGAACTAATTGATACAGAGCATCTTTTGTTGGCAATCTTAAAGGAAGAAAACAACCTTGCCGCGACCGTCTTGAACGAAGAAGGCCTGGCTTGGTCTGCGCTGCAGGATGCCATCGCCGGTCAGCCGGGACCTCGCGCAGGAGCCGGTTTTACCGACGATGATCCCGAGGAAGAGGACGACCTGCCACGCGGCAATGACAATTCAGCCGGAGATCCCAGGCAACAAACCCGCACCAAACAGACAACGGGCACCGACACCCCTGCCCTTGACAATTTTGGTAATGACATGACCAAGGCAGCCTTCGAAGGACGTCTNNATGAAATCATGCGCCTGGCGCAGATTCTGAGCCGACGCAAGAAGAACAATCCCGTACTGATTGGTGATCCCGGTGTGGGGAAATCAGCCATCGTAGAAGGCCTGGCCCTGCGTATTGTACAACGAAAGGTCTCCAGGGTACTGTTTGACAAACGGGTTATTTCACTGGACCTGGCTTCGATGGTGGCAGGCACCAAGTACAGAGGACAGTTTGAAGAACGCATGAAGGCGATTCTCAATGAGTTGCAAAGCAATAAAAACATCATCCTCTTCATTGATGAGATCCATACGATTGTTGGAGCCGGTAACGCCACCGGTTCCATGGATGCCGCCAATATGCTCAAGCCAGCCTTGTCCAGGGGCGACCTCCAATGCATAGGAGCCACTACGCTCGACGAATACCGTAAGAGCATAGAGAAAGATGGTGCTTTGGAACGGCGCTTCCAAAAGATCATAGTGGAGCCTACCACTCCTGAAGAGACACTCCAGATTCTTCGTAACATCAAGGACAGGTATGAAGAACACCACCACGTTCAGTATACTGACGAAGCGCTGGAGGCCTGCGTACGCCTGACACAACGCTATGTTTCCGACCGCAACTTCCCCGACAAGGCCATCGATGCCATGGACGAAGCCGGCTCAAGGGTGCACTTGTCCAACATTGTGGTGCCCGATTTCATTGAAACCCTGGAAAAGGAAATCGACGATGCCAACCTCAAGAAAATGGAAGCCGTTCAATTACAGAACTTTGAGCTGGCCGCTAGTTTCAGGGACCTGGCCAACACCAAAGCAACCGAACTGGCTACACTCAAAGCCGATTGGGAAGCGGGTGCCGACATCACCCGTCAACCGGTTGATGCTGAAAAGATAGCCGAAGTTGTAGCTGTGATGACGGGCATACCCTTGCATCGTATCGCTCAGGAAGAGAGTGAAAAACTGCTTAAGATGCGCTACGAGATCAAGAAGAAGATCATTGGGCAAGACAAGGCTGTAGACTCGGTGGTCAAGGCCAT
>DOBD01000265.1 GCA_003506275.1 Bacteroidales bacterium
TTTTCCTGAGCCACGTACATCATGGCATAGCGGCCATCGGGCAGACGGGTGATGTCGGCATCAAGGATTTGCTTGGTGCTGTCAGGGTATTCAAACAACAGTTCAGGCGCTGTTTCCAACGCATTGAACGCTTCATTCATGTAGGCGTAATACAACTTGGTACGGCCTTTACCTTTGCGCATGGTGAAATAGATCATTATACGGTCCTTGTCGGGGTCATAGATCAGTTCAGGCGCCCAGGCACACCCCAGGTTGAATTCAGGATACGCTTTGTGGATATCCAACACGGTATGCGACCAGGTTATCAGGTCGTTGGATTTCATCAACACAAAGCCGCGGTTGTTGCCCCAGTCATACAATTCGCCGGGACGCTCCCACTCGGTGTCGCGGTACCCCTTTTGTTTGCCGTAAATGTGGAGGTCTGTCATGGCCAAGTAAAAAAAACCGTCAGGTCCGCGCATGATGTGGGGATCACGGATGCCTTTTTGCTCGGCGATGGTGTCGCCGGCAATCACAGGTTGTCCGTTGTTGACATCGGTGAAGGTGTACCCATCGTCACTGACAGCAAAGTAAAGCCCATGGGTGTCGTCCTTGAAATAAGTCATCAGATAGGCAGATAGTGCTTCGCCATGGATGGTTTCAGAGGGATTGACGGTCTTTTTCAAGGGTTCGATGGTCAGGGCATTGATAACCCAGTTGGGATCTGAGCCCTGCCTGGAAAACTCGATGTCCAGGCGATTGCTCGACACGACCACATCGACTGTCTGCGTGAGCAAGGCACCGGCTTCCACCGTCATGTCCTGCATCACCACCCTGCCGTTGACCTTGACCGTCATTTTGTCGTGGCGATAGGCTTTGTCTCCTTGCTTGAAGGTGAGCCGGTAATCCCCGTTTGTTACATAGACCCTGAAAACAGTGGGTTCTCCCCCCATATTGAAGTCCCTGACATCGTCGGACTGACCGTGGCCTCTATCCCTTGACAAGACGGGGCTTAGCCAACCGTACGTGGTGGTGGGACGACTGCTTTCGGTAACGCGTAAAGCGCCAGGAGACAACGGTGAATCGGCGGTACCAAAATCAAAACAGGCGTTGGTGAGGTAGTGAGGCTCCGTCACGGTGACGGCACAGGTGGCCATAATCCCATTGCTACCGGATACAGTGACAGAGGCTTTGCCTGGCTTGAGGGCTTTGACTAAGCCCTCCTTGACTGTCAGCACGGTCTCATCAGAAGACTGCCAGGCTACTCTTTTGTCGGGTGTCAGGAAAGGCACACAGGACACATTGAGCTGATAACTGGTGCCTTCAAGCAAGTCAAGTTGGGTCTCACTCAGTTTCAATCGTTCCAAGGGGCGTTTTTTGGCCTTACCGGCAAACATCAGGCCCGTATGATACTGTTGGTTGGCATAGAATTGATAGGTACCGCGCATCCAGACCACGTCGAAGTAGCCGGCTTTTCGATGGCGAGGTACGACGGGGCGCACATTGACCAGACCGGCCGGGGTATTGGTCGTAATGGCCGCTTGTTCCCAAGTGGCACCGTTATCACGGGTGGTGTAGCGATAGATTTCAAACACCCCGTTCACCTGTCTGGACAGGTATACGACCTTGGGATTGGATGGATCCAGGTAAATACCGCCTGAATAATTGGGTTCAGGTTCAGTGCGGCCTGCCGGTGTCTGAGGAAACCAGGTGCCCGAATGTTCGATTAAGTGGTTTTCCCAGCGTTTACCCGTCCAGCGGGCGTAGTAATAATCGTGTTGCGTGTCAGTTGGGAAAGCGGCGTAGACCAACACCGGTTTGCCATCCTTGCCCACAGCAATGTCCCNNACCAGCCTTTGCCTTTGTCGGCGGCATACACCACGTCGGCTTGATCGGTATCGATATTGAGGGCTGTTTCGCTGCCCGTGTACGGCTTAATCAAGCTGCCATCTGCTTTATAGAAGGCGCCCTTCTTATAACAGGCGTAGAATACCTTGTTCGTTGGCTCGTTACGGGGATGGCCGGTGGTGAAAGCGATGTGGATGGCGCCTTTCTTATCCTGGGCGAAGCGAGTATAGGGGCGTTGGCCACCGCCGACGATAAACTTTTGCACCGAAGTGAACGTGGCGCCATTGTCGTGGGAAACGGCCATTGTGGGATGCCAGTCAGCGTCGCCCCGATAGAAGATGAGGATGTCATTGCCCACCTGGAAGGGATAGGGATAGGTGACATTGTCGCCAAAGCAGTATTCAGGACCCCAGGATGTGATATCCTCGGGATTGATAGAAATCACCCTGTGCATAACGGTGTCGAAATGTTTGGAATAAAACACGATGAGTCGGCCGTCTTTGCGGATGAAAATCACCGGATTGGCGTGATCATCGCTTTGCAACCCTTTGTGAATACACTGTTGCGTCATTTCGCCGGTCTTGTGGTTGTACGCGGCTATCATGATATCACCGTCGGTGGTAATCCACGACAGGTACGTTTGTTCTTTTTCCCCTTTATGGTAAATGGCCCTTGGGTCGGCAAACCAACACCAGGCACCATCGGTGGTGAGGGTGTCAAACCGGGCGGCATCGGCCAACTGAGCGGCGATGGGAGATGTAACAGCAAACAAAAGGCTGATTAGTAGGTATTTCATAGCAATTGACGGGATAAGATTTGGCTATTGTCCAATGGACAGGATGTAAAAGAGGACGCAATATGGGGATTTTTTTCATAAGGAGCGAACTGAGTCATCAAGAAATTAGTCGTATGACACTGTCTACCCCTTTTTGCGCATCGAATCTTTTTAGTGTTTTGTGGTATGATTCTGTTGTTTCGTGTTATTTTTTGGTTGTCTAAAAATAAACAGTACTAGAAAAAAAACCGAACTTGCACTCGAATCAATCGACTAACCACGTTAAACGCTATACGGGTTCACGTGGTCAAACGTTGAGTAGGGTTCATTTTCATGTTACTTGCCCCCCGGTTGAGCTGAGAACTTGGACCGGGGGGCATTGTATTCCCTCAGTAATGGGTTTGCTACCTCAGCATAGAGGCATCAGGATTGGAAAATCAGACTGAGGATGATGGCAACAACCAAGCCAGGCAGGAAATTGACGACGTTGATTTTCTTGATGTCCAGAATGGAAAAAGCCAAAGCAACCAGCATCATGCCCCCGGTTGAAGTCAGTTCTCCGACGGTGGCTGTGGGAAGGAGGCTGCCAAACCAAGCTGCCAACAAGGTCAATCCACCCTGAAACAAAAAAAGAGGCACGACGGAAAAAGCCACACCAACCCCCAAGGCAGTAGCCAAGGCCATGGAGCTGAAACCGTCCATCACGGATTTGGTGATGAGCAGGTCGGACTTACCGGCTGTCCCTTCCTCAAAGGCGCCCAGGATGGTCATGGAGCCCATGCAAAAAAGCAAAAAGGCCGTGGTTATTCCTTCCGTAAACCGTTCGTTTCCGGATTTGGTTTTTCGTTTGACCCATGCTGCCAAGTGTCCGATCTTGCCATCAAGGTTCCACCACTCGCCCAGAAGACCACCAAGAAGCAAACTAAAGATGGGGATGAGCATCTGCCGGGTTTTCAACGCCATGGAAACACCCAAAACCAAGGTGAACACGCCAAGGGCGTGGAATATGATGGTCACGTAACGCTTAGGCAGCCTTGTGTTGGCGAAAACCCCCACCAGGCTACCTGTTAAAACGGTGGCCACATTGACCAGAGTGCCGAGAAGCATCATGCTTAAAAAGGTTTAATTCGGTTTTTCCCGACACAAAGATACGTTTACCGCTTATTTTTTCAAGGATTGTGTCTTGAGCAGGTCACGTATTTCGGTCAACAACGCTTCTTCCTTGCTGGGAGCCGGAGGTTCCGGAGCTGGTGTGGGAGCGGCTTCTTCCTTGCGTTTCAAGGATGATATGGCCTTAATGGCAACAAAAACGGCCCATGCCACAATCAGGAAATCGAAAACAACCTGAATGAAGTGGCCGTAATTCCAGGTTACGGCCGGTGCCACCTCTGTGGCTTTCTTGAGTTCCAAGACAAGATCGGAAAAATTCACACCGCCCACCAATAAGCCTATCGGAGGCATGATGATGTCATTAACCAGCGAAGTGACAATTTTACCGAACGCAGCACCGATAATGATACCGACAGCCATGTCTACTACGTTGCCTTTCAGTGCAAACGCTTTGAATTCATCAATCACCTTTACCTTGGGTAATTTTACATTGTTTGGTTTCATCATAGTCGTTATTATGTGTTTTCAGAAAGAATGATTAGAATTTGAACGAAACTCCGGCACCAACGATTTCCTTGAATTGGAGCTTGGCCACCTTACGGGTGGTAACGCCGTCATCGTTGAGCACATCAAATCGCACGTCATCATCGTAAATCAGGTGGGTGGTCAGGTTGACCGAAATGTATTTGTTCACCTTCAAGGCAATCATGTTCTCCCAGTTTACATCAACGTTCTGAGGATTGTGCAGATAGTTGGAGAAAAAATCCACCTTGGTGGTGAGTGCCACGTTCTTCAGCCACTCGGGGGTGAAGTTGTTACGGGAATAAATGCAACGGACGTAACCACCAAATTCACTGCGGCTTTTCTTGCCGGCATCCACCCCAAATGCTCCAGCTGCGGATAGCACATCATCGTTGACAAGGGTCATTTTTCCGGTGAAGGGTGCCAGGAACGCACTAAAGTAGGCATCGGGCTTGTAGTCCATACCAAAGGCGGCTGTCAGATAGGCTGGCGCCATGAAACGGGAGATGGCCGTATTGATATCGGGGTATTTGTATCCGTTGTCCATTTGGGTTTTAAAGTTGACCAAACCGGCATAATAGAAACGTTTAAATGCTTCTACCCCGATTTTGGACAATATATCCACCTTGTCATCGGTTTTCATGTAAAAGGCGTCAGTCTTTTGTTTCAATACGCCATAGCCCACATTCAACATATTGTCCCAGGCCCATTTACCTTTCTTGTAGTTGGCAAAAGCGTTTAAGTAGGCGTTCATGGAGACGGATTCCTGACCACCGGCCGCCCAGTTGATGAGGGCGGTTTGGGACATGTTGACACCCGTTGTGGCACCTTTCATCCACACCTTATCGGTGGCTGTACTTTTTTTCTTCAATTGTGCTTCGGCTTCGGTAATCTGAGCGTTCAGAGATACCACAACGCCAAACAGGGTAACCAGGAGGATACTGTGTGTTTTCTTCATGGTGATTGTTGTTTGAGTTATGTGTAAATATACGTATTACATCGTGGTTTTGTTCAATCCATACCAACATTTTTGAAAAG
>DOBD01000136.1 GCA_003506275.1 Bacteroidales bacterium
TGGGTGATTTGGCCATGAACCACATCATACCTGTAGCTACCCGCTATCAGTCGTCACTACTTGACAACGTATATAAGCTTAAGAATTTGTACGAACCGTCCAAATTTGAACGTCTGGCGTCTGAGAAGCTCCACCTCATCGAAGAGATTGAGGGATATGTGGATGCTGTACAGACCATGGTCGGCCTGATGGTTGAAGCCAGAAAAGTGGCCAATCGAATTGAACATGAACGGGAGAAAGCAGTGGCTTACCACGATACCGTGGCGCCCTATTTCGAGAAGATTCGCTACAACATCGACAAGTTGGAGTTGATCGTCGACAACGAAATGTGGCCTTTGCCCAAGTATCGTGAACTGCTGTTCATACGGTAAAACGCTTCATAGTTTTTTGGGTCAGAAAGCCGCAAGGCGGAAATTATGAGGTATAAACCGTTCTCCCAAGCGAGGGAGAACGGTTTAGTTGCGAATTGTGAGGAAATGATATTATATTAAACGCAAAAAAATGTTAGAATATTTATCTCCCGCTGGGTTGTACAATCCAGAATATGAACATGATGCCTGTGGTGTAGGCTTTGTGGTGCGTATGACGGGCGAAAAGACGCACGACATCGTGGAAAACGGACTTCAGGTGCTGGAAAACATGGTTCACCGGGGAGCTGAGGGAGCCGACCTGAAAACGGGTGACGGGGCTGGCATCCTGGTCCAGATACCCCATGAGTTCATCTTACTTCAGGGCATACCGGTTCCAGAAAGAGGGCATTACGGTACGGGGTTGGTCTTTTTTCCAAAAGCACCCCAGGAAGCAGCGTTATGCATGGATATGCTCGTGTCGGTGCTTAAAGCTGAGGGGCTTAATCTGCTGCACGTTAGGGATGTTCCGGTGAACAGTGACATCCTGGGCGACATATCGCGTTCCAATGAACCTGTGATCAAACAAATCGTAGTTACCGGCCAAGGACAGTCGGATGAACTTGAGCGCCAGCTGTACATTGCCCGTAAGAAAGTTGAGAAAGCGGCCACCAGGTCGGTGTTGACTGAGAAGCGCAACTTTTACATCGTCAGTTTGTCCACCAAACGCATGGTGTACAAGGGTATGTTGAGTTCCACTCAGTTAAGGGATTATTTTCCTGATCTCAGCCATCCCAATTTTACTTCGGCGATAGCCCTGGTGCATTCGCGCTTCAGCACCAATACCTTTCCCACGTGGGACCTGGCACAGCCTTTTCGCCTGTTGGGACACAACGGGGAGATCAACACTATCAAGGGCAACCGTTTCTGGATGCAAGCCAGGGAGAGTGTCCTCAAATCGGAGGTATTGGGCAACCTGGATGAGTTGTACCCGATTTTGCAGCCAGGGATGAGTGATTCTGGTTCGCTCGACAACATGCTGGAATTTCTGGTCATGTCTGGCATCTCCCTTCCTCATGCACTGTCGATGCTGGTTCCCGATTCCTGGAACGATAAGAACCCCATCCCGGACAACCTGAAGGCTTTTTATGAGTACTACAGTACCATGATGGAGCCCTGGGACGGACCGGCCACTTTGTTATTTTCCGATGGACAGTACGTCGGTGGCATGCTCGACCGCAATGGTTTGAGGCCGGCGCGTTACCTGATTACGACGGACAACGTGATGGTTGTGGCTTCTGAAACCGGTGTGTTGCCCATTCCCCCACATAAAGTCAAGGAAAAGGGCCGATTGAAGCCTGGAAAGATGTTGTTGGTAGACACCAAGGAGCACCGGGTCATGTACGATGCTGAATTGAAGCAAACGTTGGCCACGGCACATCCCTACCGCGAATGGCTGGAAAAAAACCGCATCAAGATGGAAAGCCTCTCTTCAGGCCGTGAAGTCAAGAACGGCTTACCCAATTTATTGGCGCACATGCAGGCCTTTGGTTATTCCAAGGAAGACCTGGAGCGACTCATCATTCCCATGGCCCTCGAGGGTAAGGAGCCTGTTTCGTCCATGGGGAACGATACCCCGCCTGCCGTGTTGTCGGACAAACCACAACGGCTGTTTGCCTATTTCAGGCAGTTGTTCGCCCAGGTCACCAACCCGCNNCCGCCCATTGATCCCATCCGGGAGGAATTAGTGATGTCGTTAACCGGCTTCATTGGTTCGCACCAGGCCAATTTGTTGGAACCTCATCCCGATCAGTGTAAGGTTGTCAAACTTAAAAGCCCGGTGATTACCAACCGGGAATTCGATTTACTGAAGAACATCCGCTATAAGCGGTTTTCCGCCGTGGAATTGCCCATGTTGTTTTCGGCCGCCGGTGGGGCAAAAGCCCTGGAAAAGGCTGTCAACAATTTGTGTATCAAGGCCGAANNAAGAGGCGGTTGAGAATGGCCATAATTACTTGATACTAACGGATAGAGGCGTGACAGCCGAGTTGGCTCCCATTCCTTCCTTGTTGGCTGTCTCAGCGGTGCATCACCACTTGATTGGTTGCCGCAAACGCATGCAGATCGATATTGTGGTGGAAAGTGCCGAGCCCAGGGAGGTGATGCATTTCGCCCTTCTGTTTGGCTATGGAGCCAGTGTGATCAATCCCTACCTGGCATTTGCCGTACTCGATGACCTGGTGGCCAAGGGTAGTATCCAGTCTGATTACCAAACAGCTGAAAAACACTACATCAAATCGGTCAACAAGGGCTTGCTCAAGGTCTTGTCGAAAATGGGCATTTCTACCCTGCGCAGTTACAGGGGCGCTCAGATTTTTGAGGCGGTGGGCATCAGTACGGCCGTCCTGCAACGCTACTTTGAAGGTACTACCTCCAAGGTGGAAGGCATCACCATGGATGATATTGCCCGCGATGCCTTGGTGATGCACAAAGCTGGATTCGGGGGTGGAACAGTAAGCGAGCCGGAACACGAGGGTGTATACGCCTGGCGCAAAGAGGGCGAACTGCATGCCTGGAACCCGGAAACCATCGCCCGTCTCCAAATTGCTACCCGTACTGGTGAGTGGGAGAAGTACCTGGACTATGTGCAGGCTGTTGATCAAAAGGATCATCCCATTTTCTTGCGGGATTTTCTTTCTTACAAAGCGGGAAAGCCTGTCGAATTGGACGCTGTTGAACCGGCTGAGGCCATTATGAAGCGGTTTGTGACCGGTGCCATGTCGTACGGTTCCATTAGCCGTGAGGCCCACGAGGCCATGGCCATGGCGATGAACCTGATAGGAGGGAAGAGCAATACCGGTGAAGGCGGGGAAGATCCTGCCCGTTACCAACTCAATCCTGACGGTACTAGTGCCCGCAGTGCCATCAAGCAAGTGGCCTCAGGCCGCTTTGGAGTAACTACGGAATATCTGGTCAACGCCGACGAACTGCAAATCAAGGTGGCGCAGGGAGCTAAACCCGGTGAGGGTGGTCAATTGCCCGGCTACAAAGTGGATCAGGTCATCGCCAAGACCAGGCATTCCATACCCGGTATATCCTTAATTTCTCCGCCACCCCACCACGACATATATTCCATTGAGGATTTGGCTCAACTGATTTTCGACCTCAAGAACGTCAATCCTCAGGCTCGTATCAGTGTCAAGCTGGTCTCGGAAAGCGGAGTGGGTACCGTGGCAGCCGGCGTGGCCAAGGCCAAAGCCGACATGATTCTGATCAGCGGGTGCGAAGGGGGCACGGGGGCCAGCCCCTCGAGTTCCATCAAGCACGCCGGACTCCCCGTGGAAATCGGGTTGGCTGAAACCCAGCAGACCTTGGTGCTCAATGGGCTCAGAGGTCAGGTACGCCTGCAGACCGATGGTCAACTGAAAACAGGCCACGACATTGTGATGGCTGCGTTGTTGGGGGCAGAAGAGTATGGTTTTGCCACCAGTGCCCTCATCGTGTTGGGGTGTGTGATGATGCGTAAATGTCATTTGAACACCTGCCCTGTCGGAGTGGCCACTCAAAACGAAGAACTCCGTAAGAAGTTTACCGGCCGTTATGTGTACCTGGTTAATTTCTTTCGTTTCCTGGCCGAGGATGTGCGCCGCCACCTGGCAGCCATGGGTGTAACCAGTTTGGATGACATTATTGGACGCAGCGACTTGCTTGAATATGCCACCAGGACTGATAATCCCAAGATGCGCAAGTTGGATTTTTCCAAACTCCTCTACAAACAGGTGACGGCTGACACGACTCCGTTACGTCAGGTCAAGCCGCAAGTGCATGCTATCGATGAGGTACAAGACCGTTCCTTGATTGAACTGTCCATGCCTGCACTGGAAAAGCAAAGCCCCATCCAGTTTGTGCGCGAGATTCGCAATACCGACAGGGCCGTAGGTGCTATGTTGAGCGGTGAGGTAGCCAAGCGCTATGGTAACGCCGGCTTACCCGACAACACGGTGCAATGTACGTTCAGGGGTTCGGCCGGACAAAGTTTCGGTGCCTTCCTGGCTCATGGGTTGACCTTCCGGCTGGAAGGCGATGCCAATGATTACCTGGGTAAGGGCTTGTCGGGCGGTCGTGTCGTGGTGGTTCCACCGACCGGGTCGACTTTTGAACCCCATGCCAACATTATTGCCGGTAACACCCTTTTGTACGGTGCTACCAGTGGTGAAGTCTATATCAACGGGCAGGTGGGTGAACGTTTTTGCGTGCGCAATTCAGGAGCCATCGCCGTTGTCGAAGGAGCCGGTGATCATTGCTGTGAATACATGACAGGAGGTCGCACGGTAGTGCTGGGCAAGACGGGTCGCAATTTCGCCGCCGGCATGTCTGGTGGTATTGCCTATGTGCTCGATGAGGAGGGTGATTTCGACTTTTTCTGCAACATGCAGATGGTGGAGCTCTCTCTTGTCGAAGATATGGCCGACAACAGGGAATTACGCAACATCATTGCTGCTCATTTCCGTTATACCCAAAGTCCCAGGGCCAAGCACATCCTGGACCATTGGAACGAGTATGTGGAAAAGTTCATCCGTGTCATTCCCATTGAATACAAGAAGGTGTTGCACGATGAAAAAATTGAGGCTGTCAAGAAAAAGNNAGCCCAGGTTGAATACGATTATTGATGTCATTGCGCTATGGGAAACCCAACTGCTTTTATCAAAATAGACCGTAAGGAGGCCGGTTATCGGCCCGTTCATGAACGTAAGATGGATTACGGCGAGGTAGAACAAACACTCAATCATGAGGATAGAATGTTGCAAGCCTCGCGGTGCATGGATTGCGGCATCCCTTTCTGTCATTGGGCCTGTCCGCTGGGCAACCGCATGCCTGAATTCCAGGATTTGCTGTCAAAAGGCAAGTGGCGGGCTGCCTACGAAACCCTTGCCATGACCGATGATTTTCCGGAGTTTACAGGCAGGGTCTGTCCGGCCCCTTGTGAAAAAGCTTGCGTGCTTAATATTGACCACAAACCCGTGACTATCAGGGAAAACGAAGCTTCCGTGACCGAGAGAGCCTGGATGGAGGGATGGATAACGCCTCAACCGCCCACTCAACGTACGGGGAAACGGGTTGCCGTGATCGGTAGTGGTCCTGCCGGCCTGGTGGCCGCTTACCGCCTCAACCGTCAGGGGCACGAGGTGACCGTGTACGAGAAAGACCCGCTGATAGGGGGATTGCTGCGCATGGGTATACCTGCTTTTAAACTAAATAAAGGCATTATTGACCGTCGCTTGGAACAGCTTAAGGCAGAAGGCATACGTTTTGTTACGGGAACCGAAGTGGGTAAGGATTTGAGTGTGGAGGCGTTATCAGCCAGCTGCGACGCCATCTGTCTGGCCATTGGAGCCGGTGTGGCCAGGGATCTTCAAGTGGAAGGTCGTGAGCTTAACGGTATTCACCAGGCCATGACGTTTCTGTCCGGACAAAACCTGCAATTAGCCGGCATGACACCTCCAGGTGAGCTTTTGTCTGCCAAGGGTAAACGGGTGTTGGTCATCGGGGGTGGGGACACCGGTTCCGACTGTGTGGGTACTGCCAATCGTCATGGGGCAATGGACGTCACTCAGATTGAATTGTTACCTCAGCCTCCCGTCGGTGAGAATCCATTGACGCCCTGGCCGTATTACCCCACCATCCTCAAAACCTCTTCCTCTCATGAGGAGGGCTGTGATCGCCGCTGGGCCTTGTCGACCACCCGTTTTATCGGTCGCAACGGACAAGTGACAGGAGCAGAGGTACAGCCTGTGAGCTGGACCAAGGATGCTTCTACCGGCCGTATGGTGATGAAGCCTGAAGGTAAGCCCTATGTCATCAAGGCAGACCTGGTTTTATTGGCCATGGGCTTCACCCAGCCTGTCCATGAAGGCTTGCTCGACAGCCTGGGTTTGGCGTATGAAAGCCGAGGTACGGTGAAAGCTACCCCTCAGGGGGCTACGTCTTTGCCAGCCGTGTTTGCTGCAGGCGATGTTGTGTTGGGTGCCAGTCTGGTCGTGAGGGCCATGGCATCGGGACGTGACATGGCAGCCTCGGTGAATGCGTATTTGGCAACTAAATAGGTTACTTTTTAAGCCTCCTGTAGGCATGATGGGTATTTTTTTGTATCATTGCATGGTTTTATTTACCTGCGATACATGGAAACACACCCTTTGAACGGTAAGAAACGAGGATTGTCCCTTTTGTTCGTTACCTGGATTGTCCTATCCAGTCTATCTGCTGTGAGCAATGTACGCTTCACGCATTACACGGCAGATGATGGATTATCGCAAAACAGGGTCATGGACATAATGCAGGACAAGCAGGGCTTCATGTGGTTTGCTACCTGGGATGGTCTGAATCGGTTTGACGGTAAGCATTTCAGGGTATATAAAGGGGAGCCGGGAGATCCCAATGGCTTCAGCAATAATCGATTGAATTCCATAGAGGAAGATGCCTTCGGGTACTTGTGGATTTTGACCAACGATTATGAGGTGTACCGACTCAATCCAAGGACGGAAGAATTCCAGAAATTATCGTACAGTCCCGACAAAAACGCCGAGGTGGTCAAACACCCCATTCAGCGTGTGATGGTACTCAAGGGAAACGTGGTGAGTTTGATTGCCACTGAAGGCTGCTACATGGCCCACATCAATCCGGATGGAACCCTTGTAGGCGTGCGTTATCTGAGCCGTGAAAACGGCTTGTTGGCCGGCAACAATGTGAGGGATATACACAGGGATGAGCAGGGAAATACCTGGTTTTTAACCGACAAAGGGATTACGCATTATAACAGTACTTCCGGCCAACGGCAGCATTATTTTCACCAATACCAAAATGAGACGGGTTTTACCTGTTTTCTTAGTCATGGAAAACAGTTGTATCTCGGTTCCGAAAAGGGTCAAGTATGGTCATGGGATCAATCAACCCTAACGTTCAGGGTGGAGAGCCTTAAAGCCTCGGCCCCCATCACTGCCATTACTTCCCTTGACAACCACCGTTTGCTGGTGACAACGGAGGGCGATGGTCTTTATCTGACCGACGAACACTTGTCCGTATTACGACATATGACGGTTGCTTACAACCCTGAATTAGCCAGCAATACCCTCCATTCGCTTCATAAGGACAACTCCGGCAATGTTTGGTTGGAGGCACATGCCACCGGGGTGGTTTATTTTGAAGCGGCCTCCGGGCGCCTGTTTCATTTCAGACCTAAAAGTGACGAAGACATTGGCCTGGCACAGACACAACCCAATTTTTTTGTGGTGGAAGACGGGAAAGGACGTATCTGGGTGCATCCTCGTTCCGGTGGTTTTGCTGAATTCAATCCGTTGACAAAAGAGTTGATACCGTTCTATAATAATCCTGATGACGCTGAACGTCGCTTCTTCAACACGATGCATGATGCCTATGTGGATGTCAACGGCAACCTGTGGATGAGTACAAGGGCTCCAGGTTTGGAAAAGTGTACGTTTCAACAATCCAATTTCAGCTTTTTTACCCAGACATCCCTGGTCCCTTCCAAGCGTGGAAGTGAAGTGAGGACGATTTTTGAAGATGCCAAGAAGCGGTTGTGGACTGCCGACAAGGAAGGAAAGATACACATCAAAGCAGAAAACGGAGCCTCCCTGGGCTATTTGATGGAGGACGGTCATCTGTCTCCTCAACCAGTCAAATCGGGTATGATAGCCTACGACATCATTCAAGATAGAAAGGGTCGTATCTGGATTGCTTGTAAGGGCATGGGTGTGGTGGTCTTGAAAGAACGGGCGGGAGCCGGTTTTGATCCTTACTACCTGACGGTAGAGTTGCCCATGGAGCAGCGGCCTAATTCAACCAATTTCTATGCGTTGCTCGAAGACCAGGAAGGTCGCATTTGGGCTGGTAGTTACGGAGGTGGGCTCAATCTGATACTGGAAGAAGCAGGTCAGTTTCGATGTATTCACCCCGGTAACGGCTTTGATGCCTATCCCTACAACCGATGTGGAAGAATCAGGGATCTGGCCATGGATGACAAGGGGTTGATCTGGGTGGCCACTGTCAATGGCATTGTGGCCTTTGATGCTCATTTCAGTCAACCTTCAGACATTCACTTTTACGAATACAGAAAAGATGGATTGGATCCCAATAGCCTTCGAACCAACGATGTTCATTGCGTCCACATTGATCAAGCCGGCAACCGTTGGTTCGGCACGTTTGGTGGGGGGCTTAATCGGTTGGATGCAGCCTTTAAGTTGGATCAAACGCCTCGATTCTCTGCCATCACACAACATGAAGGAATACCCGGTGATATTGTGCTAAGTATTGAAGAAGACTTGCAGGGGTATTTTTGGTTGATAACCGAAAACAGTATCACCCGGTTAGATACCCGCTCATCGTATACGGACATCTATAACAAGAATTACGGCCTGGATCCGGTGACCTTTTCGGAGTCATCATCTCACTTGTTGGCCAATGGAGATATTTGTGCCGGTACGATGGATGGTTATTACCGGTTTAGCCCTACAACGGTCAAAAAGGCCACGTTTGTACCGCCCTTGTTTTTTACCCGTTTTTTTCTGTTCAATAAATTGGTGACACCGCTAACTGAGCAATCTCCGCTTTCAAAACCGTTGGATGAAGTTGGAATGGTTGAACTCAAGCACAATCAGGACGTGTTTAGCATTGAGTTTGCCGCCCTTGATTATCGGGCTCCGGAAAATATTCAGTATGCCTACCGTTTGGACCCCATCGATGAGGATTGGATCAATTCACAAAAAACGAACCTGGTTTCCTATACACGTCTGGCGCCGGGTGAATACACCTTCAGGGTACGATCGACCAATAGCGAAGGCTTCTGGATGGCCAACGAACGTAGTCTACGGCTGGTTATCAAACCGTCCTTTTGGCAAACTCCCTGGGCCATCGTTCTGTATTGCTTCCTAGGGTTGCTGGTATTTTTGGGAACGCTCTATTTTTTCATCACCATTTACAAGCTTAAGTCTGAAGTCACCATTGAACAGAAGGTCGGTGATTTGAAAATGCGCTTTTTCACGGAGATGTCGCACGAACTGCGCACCCCTTTGACGTTGATTGCCGGCCCTGTGGAACACGTGATGCAGGATAAGGAACTCACGCAGGATTCAAGAAACAACTTGATTATTGTGCAACGCAACATCGATCGTATGATGCGTTTGATCACCCAATTGCTGGACTTCCGTAAGGTCCAGGACAACAAGATGACACTCAAGGTGGAGGAAACGCCCATCGGGTCATTGACAACCAGGATAGCTGCCAACTTTGAACCGACGGCTCAGGAAAGGGGTATCCGGTTTGCTGTTTTCGATTATACGGCTGGTGCCACTGTGTTCATTGACAAAGACAAATACGACACCATTTTTTACAACCTCGTTTCTAATGCGTTCAAGTTTACTCCTGGCGGTAAGGCGGTAACCGTCACCCTGAAAAACGAAGAACAGGAGGTCGTGTTGGTGGTGGAAGACGAAGGAACGGGTATTTCCAAAGAACGGTTGGCTCATTTGTTTGAGCGCTTCTTTTCGTACAATGATACCAGTAAAATCCCAGGGACAGGCATTGGCCTTAATCTGGTAAAGGAATTGGTTGAGTTGCACGGAGGTACGATCGGAGTCAGGAGTGAAGAAGGAAAGGGTTCTGTTTTTGAGGTGCGTTTCAGATTGGGTTCTGGCCACCTGGAGGATAAACCCGTTATCGTGGTACAGCGTGAACCATCGTTACAGGATGTGCTGGAAACTCCCGCTACGATTACCCGGTTGATGGAACAACCAGTGCAGGGTGAACATCAACCCTTGTTGTTGGTGGTGGAAGATAATATTGAGTTGCGTAACTTCCTTACCTCCATTTTGTCAAAAAAATACAGGGTGGCAGACGCTGCCGATGGGCTTGCTGCGTGGAACATGATCAGCAATCTCATGCCGGACTTTGTCATTTCTGACATGATGATGCCGGTCATGGATGGGTTGGAGTTGACGCGCCGCATCAAGGGCGACAACCGCACCTGCCATATCCCTGTCATTTTGTTGACGGCCAAGTCGGATGCGGATTCGAAACTGGAAAGCGTACAGGCTGGGGTGGATGACTTCATTACGAAACCCTTCAGCGCGGCTTACCTGGAAGCGCGCATCGATAATATATTCATACAACGGGGTTTGTTGCAGGAAAAGTTCAGACAGGATTTGTTTGCTTCGAAAACCGATGCCATATTGCCATCGGGCAAGTTGCATTCACAGGATGCCGATTTTTTGAAACGTATCATGAGTTTTATGGAAGACAACATGTCAAACAGTGAATTGACAGTGGAAATGTTGGTTTCCGAGGTTGGTATGGGGCGCACCGTATTTTTCAATAAACTTAAGGGCTTATTGGGTATGTCACCCATCGAGTTTATCAAAGAAACGCGCATCAAACGGGCTGCCGAATTGCTTGAGACGGGCCGGTATAATGTATCAGAAGTTAGTTTTCAAATTGGCATGAATGATTCCCGTTATTTCAGCAAGTGCTTCAAGCATAAATATGGCATGACCCCCTCTGAATATAAGAATAAAACGACCTGACGTCAAAAAAGACGCCATTCCCCATTGAGTCTATGAAATCACCTCGGTTTGCGTTGCTTTTTATCCTGTTATTTTCTTTCCTGTCTGCCAAGGCGTACGACATCGTTGTCGCTCAAGATGGTACCGGTCAATTTGCATCGGTGCAGGAAGCCATCTCTTCGATTAGGGATTTCAGACCTGAAGGCAGGACGGTCATTTTCATCCGTAAAGGAGTATATAAGGAAAAGGTGGTGTTGCCCACTCAGAAGACGGCTATAACGTTGATCGGTGAGGACAGGGACAGCACGGTCATTACCTGGGACGATCACGCCAACATCAACCAGATGGGAACGTTTAAAACGTATACCTTTTTTATAGGGGGCAATGATATTGTCCTGGAAAACCTGACCATCGAAAACAATGCGCCCCAAAAAGGGCAGGCCGTAGCCTTGCACGTGGAGGGCGACCGCTGTGTACTGATCAATTGCCGGGTGTTGGGCAATCAGGACACCGTATACCTCGGACGGGAAGGCAGCCGCTTTTATTCCCACAACTGCTATATCGAGGGCACCACCGATTTTATTTTCGGGGCTTCAACGGCTTGGTTTGAGGGGTGCACCATCCATTGCAAACGCAATTCATACATCACGGCCGCCTCGACTCCTCAACACATTCCCTATGGTTTTATTTTCAATAACTGTGCCATAACCCACGATGCCTCCGTGACCAGCATGTACCTGGGGCGACCATGGCGCGCGTACGCCATGACATTGTTTATGAACTGTCAGTTGCCCGCCATTATCAATCCGGCTGGCTGGGAAAACTGGCGCAATCCGGCCAACGAAAAAACGGCCAGGTACTTTGAATATGCTAACACGGGGCCTGGTGCCGATCGTTCCAGGCGTGTCGGTTGGAGTCATGAACTGACCGAAGTGGAGGCCGCCAGTATTCCGCTCCATCGGGTTTTTGGTGATTGGGATCCCACGGTCAACCTGAACCAACAAGCGTATATGGCCCTGGCCAAGCGAGTCGCTGATGCCGAGATGGCACGTAACCCCATGGCCTGGATGATCGACTTCAACAAAACTCCCCGTTGGAACTACACACACGGCGTGGTTTGTGCTGCTTTACTGGATTTGTGGGAAGCCACGGGCGATGAACGGTATGTGCAGTACGTCAAAGCGTATGCCGACACGGCCATACTGGCCGACGGTTCGGTGGGTTTCAACTACAAGCGTTCCAATTACAACCTTGACCACATCACACCAGGTAATATCCTTTTCAGACTTTCGGCTACGTATGGTACGGAAAAATACCGCTTGGCCATTGATTTTTTAAGGCAGCAACTCAGGGAACAACCCAGGACTTCCGTAGGTGGTTTTTGGCATAAAAAAGTGTATCCCCATCAAATGTGGCTGGACGGTTTGTTTATGGCCACCCCCTTTCTGGCTCAATACGCGGTGTTTGCAAAAGAACCGGCCGCCATGGATGATGCGGTGAAGCAACTACTCCTGGTGGCTGAAAAAACCTTCGATCCGTCTACGGGTTTGTACACCCATGCCTGGGATGAAAGCAAGTCTCAGGCGTGGGCAGATCCAAAAACAGGCAAATCCCATCATTTTTGGGGGCGCAGTGTGGGCTGGTACGCCATGGCACTGGTGGATGCCCTGGACTTCATCCCCGAGGACCATCCTCAAAGGGCTGCCGTCATCAAGGTTTTCGGAGACCTGGCGCAGTCGTTGGTGCGTTGGCAGGATGCAGAAACGGGTACCTGGTACCAATTGTTGAACCTGGCTGATCGCAAAGCTGACGGTAATTACCTGGAATCCTCTTGTTCAGCCATGTTTGTCTATGCGCTGGCTAAAGGCGTGAACCAAGGATACTTGGATCAAGCCTACATGAAGGCTGTATATAAGGGCTTCAGGGGTATACTCCACCACTTCCTGGTCTTTAATCCGGATGGCAGTCTTAGTATCACACAGACGTGCAGTGTGGCTGGTCTTGGGGGAAATCCTTATCGGGACGGTTCGTTTGAATACTACATCAGTGAGCGGGTACGCCAGGATGATCCCAAGGCCATCGGCCCCTTTATCAGGGCCTGCCTGGAACTGAGCAAGGCTCACTAACAACAATCATACATAATGGCAAGCAAGCAGTTTATTCCGGCTGAACACGGCTGGGAAGACCTCGGTGGTGGAATCACCCGTCAAATCATGGGCTGGGACAATCAACTGTTGATGGTGAAAGTCACGTTTGAAAAAGACGCTGTCGGAACCCTTCACGCTCATCCTAACACACAAACGACCTATTGCATTGATGGCGCGTTTGAATTCACCATCGATGGTGTTAAGACTATCATCAAACGCGGAGATGGATTGTATATTGCTCCCAATCAGCAACACGGAACCCTGTGTCTTGAGCCCGGTTCATTGTTGGATGTCTTCAGCCCATACAGAGAGGATTTCTTATAGTGAGTTTGCCGTGTCAAAAAAGACACACTTTATATCAAAATGACAACCATTACGATGAAATAGTCTACGTATCNNCCTCTATGCTTTGCCCTGGCAGTAGATGCCAGGAAGAGCCTTAGAGAATCAAACCTTAAATCTTGACGCATGAAAAAATCGTTACTATTTGCGTGGGTGCTACTCTTTTTGATGAGTACTCAAACGTATGCTGACAAGCATTGGAATTTGATGGATTGGAGTGTGACAACGCTGGCCAATTTGGAAGCCGACACGGTGGTCAATTGGAAACAAGAAAGTGCCACGCGCTTCTCCAACCGTATTGCGTTTGCTGCGGACGCTGCCATAATGGCCAACGGCGTAGCCATCGCAGAGATGGATGGCCTCACCTTCGGGGCCATGGCCATTGGTAAATTACGTATTGACTTCAACACCAACCCTGGTCGGTTGATGTTGAATGGTAGTGGACTAAAATTGAACGTGCCCGACTGCAAAGCGGGTGATACGCTGACGGTCGTTACGTATACGGCCAGTTCATCAACAGCCAGAGGCGTGACCACTTCGGCCAATTGCACGCGCATTGGGGGAGACGAACTATCGCTGGAGGTTGATACCAATGTCTTTTTGATCACAGCCGATGGCCCAGCCACTTTTACCACAACTGGTGGGCTCCATTTCCGTGAAATCACATTGACCAATCCCAAACTTGCTGAAGTAACGGTGGCTCCGTATTAGGTGAAAGACACCGCCGCATTTGTGCCTGATTCCAACTACTTCTACGCCATCACCGGTTTCAATGGCACCAAGCCAGAAGAAAGCTGGTTGGCCGAACAATACGTCCATTTTGCCTACGCCAACGGTACCAGCATGGCCGTCGAAGCGGTGGGTGATACAGCCAACATCAAGTATTACTGGAACTTCGAGGCAGGTGCCACCGCTGGTACATACAAGATTAAGAACGTACAGAGTGGTTTATACTTGGATGGAGGTACCTCAGGTACTGAATATGCAGCGCTTTCCCTGTCGGCTTCGGCCATCGATTTTACCTTTGCCGACTTTAGGACAGCGGGCACCAAATCGGGCGTTGTCTGTGCCAATTCAGGCCGGTCATACGCATCGTATATGCCCTTTGGTATTCTCTATGGGAGCAACAGAACCCTGTTAAAGGGCTACATGTGGCGCAAGATGCTGTTGATGCGGTCTGATTGTGTTTCCTTCCTGTATGCTTACCCCAAGGCTATGGTTTACAAGCCCGCCTTAGGGAAGGATCTGGATCAAGCCAAGGCGTTGGCGGCCCGTACCATTACAGAAGGTGTTGATTTGTTAAATTACGCAACCGGTCTTAAGGCCAGCCTTCAGGCGGCCATCACAGCCGCTCAGGCCGCTTACGATGGCACTGACTGGAAAGCCATGGAAGCAGCCATGCCGGCACTGAAGAATGCTGTTGCTGCCTTCAAGGCAGGTTTCGTTTTCCCTGCTGAGAAGTACAACTTGAAAGCCGGTACCGACTACGTGGGCTTGCTCACAGACACCACTTTCCAATTGGTTTCAGCTGCAGCTCAAGCAGCCATGATTAATGGTGCTAAATCGGAAACGGGTACCGTCCAACTTTCATACGGAACCAAGTACCTGGGAACTGACGGCGCTTTGACAACCACGCCTGTTGACTATGAAGCTGTTATCGACAACAACCTGGTAACGTTCATAGCCGGTGCAGACACCTTGAAAATCGGTGGTGCAACAGCCTTTTCCCTATCTGTGGTGGTGATACCCTTGAAACCATCCCTAAAGGCGACAACACCAGTGGATGGTGCGCTGAATGCCGATACCACTGATATTCTTATTGAATTCGATCAGGCCATTCAGGTGCTTGATCCATCAAAAATTACCTTGAACGGGGTGCAGGCCACGTGCGTTGTGAATGAAAAAACGCTGACAGTCACCGATCCCATGACCTACAAAACCGATTACGTGTTACAAATCAAACAAGGTGCCATTGCCCATGCTGATGATGCGACGTTGATCGCTGATTCCGTTGGTGTCACGTTTGCCACACGTAGCCTTTTCCTGCGTGACAAACAAACCATGTTGGGTGCAGGTGCCTTTGCTGGTGTGTATGCCTTGTTTGGCGAAGGAAATGCCAGCGGTTACATGGATACACAACGTCAAATCGCCGCTGACGCCAACGGTCAGCTGTGGTGCGGCTTGAGCAACGCCTTGTCATCGCAGTGGGCACTGGTCTTGGCCGATACCACCAACAAGGTTTGGAATGTGAAAAACCACGTCACGGGCAAGTACCTGGCATGGGGTGAAGATAGCGCATTGGTGGTCTCTGAAGCAGCTGCCGGCTGGCAAATCTCACTCAATGCATCAGCACCATCCAACAACGACTGGGTCAACGTCTATACGTTCTGGCCAGCTGTGTCCGGTTCAGCTGCTGAGTACGACATGGCCCTGCGGGTTGACAGCATGAAACTTATGGCTTCTGAGGCCAATGGTACGGTGACCACCAATGCCTTCAGGGTTTGCCCGATGGAATCCCTGACTTTTGGAGACATCCAAAACTACACGGATGACAGTTACCTGAAAATCGGTGCACGCAATACGGGCGAGTTGGCTTGCCAGGTTGCTGGTGTCGATTCAGTGCTATTCTCGGCTACACCCGCTGTGGCTGAAGGCAGCCATTGGAAAGTGAAACGCGTCGAAAACGGGCGCTATGTGTTCCAGAACCGCTTGACCAAGCAATACATCACCTATGTTAACGATTCAACAGTAATGGGAACGGCTACCTATACACCAGGCAGCGATGACCAGGAATGGGTGATTATGGCCCACTGTGCGAAGAGTGGAACCAACTATTACACGGTTCAGGGCCGCAAGCTAGCCATGTATGGCGGTGTGGTCAATGGTGGCTACCTCAGTGTAACGGCCCGCAATGGCGGGAACGATACCAAAAAACCAGGTGGAGCCGCTCGCATGCAGTTGCAAACCACAGGGACGACCTTTGTGGCCGGTGAGGGCAAACCGACGGTTTCCGTAGCCTCAGTCACATCCAAGGCGCTGACCATCAACTGGACGGAAAACATGGAAGCCAATCGCTATGTGGTGCGTGTAGCTGATACCTTGCATTACATGAACGGAGACTCCATTGGTTACAACCACATTGACAGCGTGACCATCTATGAACAAATACCCTATATGGTCGATTCTGTTTGCCTGCGCATCGATACCGTAGCTGCTACGACCTATAAAGCCAGCAACCTGGAAACGGGCGTGGCTTACCATTTCAAGGTGCAGGCAATGGATGCGAAGGGCAATCTGGGCGTCATCTCCGATATGGTGTCGGATACAACTGTCAGCCTAAGTCAACACAAGCCGTCGCCTCCTACCGTGGGCGCGGTTACCGTCAGCTCGGTGTCCCTCAGCTGGGCTGCCAATGAGGAAGCTGTCAATTACACGGTTTCCTATTGGACCAAGGCTGATACCAGTGACCTGGCACTCTTTACGACGACAGGTTTGGAATGCACGTTGGGTGGCATACTGGCTGACTCCAAGGTGTACTTCACTCTGAAGGTCAATGGCAGTGATACCGCCAGTATGGCTTCCGATGCTGTGACGGCCACCACGCTGTCCTATTCCTCGTTGACGATGGCTAAACCCACTACGTCCAATGTGACCGATCACTCCATGAAGGTGAGCTGGGAAGCCGTTGAAGCTGCGGTGTCGTACAACCTGTACGTGGCCAATGCCCCATCCCTCTTAGCTACGGCCACCCCCATCAACGTGACCGAACTCTACACGGTGCTGGATCAATTGAAAGCCAACTACGGCTATTACATGCAAGTGGCTGCCGTTAATGCTGTCGGTGCCATGAGTCAACGTTCTTCGGTGGTTTCAAAAAGGACCAATGCTGCCGGTGTCATCAACGTGGGTCACATCACTTTCAAGAAAGCCATGGATGCCTCGGCCGACTCAGTTGAGAACGACCCGATCTACCGCATGTTGAGTGCTGAAGCAAACCTGAACGTAACCCTGAACGTTCTTACCGATGCAGGTGCTGCTGTTTCCTTCGATCAGTCACCGTACAATGTGCTGGTTATTCAGGAATCCATGAGTGGCAGTGCTGGTATCTTGACACCAGGTAAAGCCTTGGGCTTGTCTAACCTGACCATTCCGACCTTGTACAACAAGACCTATGCGTTCAAGGCAAAACGTGCGCTTGCCAGTGATGCTGCTGGATCCGGTGCTGAAGCAACGACATACGTGCTCTCTCTCTCTGTTGCTCCTGCTAATCAAACGAATCCGTTGTTTGCCGGTCTGACATTTGACGGTGATTCCGTGGTCGTGTTTACAGAAACGGCTAACGACTTGGGTGCCGTCGGTACCAAGGCCTTGAACATTGCTACCGGTGTAACGGGCGTTGAAGGTACGTTGTTGGCCTATCCGACTGGTATGACGCCGGCCATCTGTGTGAATGACATTCCTGCCGGTACGAACCTGGGTGGTCAGACACTGAATGCACGTATTATTACGTTTGGCATGAACTTTGGTGCACTCTGCCGCTTGAGCGGTGCCAATATCACCCCAGCCAACTATACCTTGTGGAAAAATGCCGTCAATATCCTGGGAGGTAACATCCCCGTAGGTCTTGACAAGGCAGCCACGTTGGGTATGTCGGTTTATCCCAACCCGACGAGCGACTATATCAACCTCAGGGGTTTGAGCGACAAGACCACTGTGAAACTGTACAGTTTGACAGGGCAGTTGATATCAACCCAACGGACTGAAGGTGAAAGTTTAAGCCTAAACCTGACTTCCTTTGACGCAGGTATCTACCTGTTGCAAGTGGAATCAGCCGGTTCGAAACAGACCATCAAGGTGATCAAGCGTTAAGTCGCTCAACGCTTCGTCGTTGATTCTTACGAAAAGTGCCCCGGACGTTAACGCGTTCGGGGCACTGTGTTATACCAACATTTTTGTATCTTCGGGGTCAAAATAATCCTTGCTATGAAGACACCCAACGAAGAAACTCCCGTCGGATTACCCGAAAACGCATTCAGGGAGCTGGCACCTGAAGAGTCGTACGAACCCATCATGAAACCCGGGAAAACCTACCCGGAAGCCAACGCCTGGTCGGTGACCTGGGGGTTGCTCATGGCCGTCTTATTTTCTGCCGCAGCGGCTTACCTGGGTTTGAAGGTAGGGCAGGTGTTTGAAGCGGCCATACCTATTGCCATCATTGCCGTGGGCTTGTCGGGTGCCACCAAGCGTAAGCAAGCGCTCGGAGAGAATGTCATCATTCAATCCATAGGAGCCAGTTCGGGTGTCATTGTGGCCGGTGCTATTTTTACCTTGCCGGCTTTGTACATCCTGCAGGCCAAGTACCCTGACATGACCGTCAACTTCATTCAGGTGTTTATGAGTTCCTTGTTGGGCGGTATTTTGGGCATCCTGTTCTTAATTCCTTTTCGGAAGTATTTCGTCAAGGAAATGCACGGCAAGTACCCCTTCCCCGAAGCGACAGCAACGACGCAGGTGCTGATTTCGGGCGAAAAAGGCGGCAGTCAGGCTAAACCCTTGTTGATTGCCGGACTGGTAGGCGGTTTGTACGATTTCGTTGTGGCCACTTTCGGTTCTTGGAGTGAAGTTTTCACATCGAGGGTGTTGCCCTATGGAGAGGCGTTGGCAGAAAAGGCTCGTCTGGTGTTTAAGATCAATACAGGCGCCGCTGTGCTGGGGCTGGGATACATCGTTGGCCTGAAATATGCCGCCATCATCTGTGCGGGTTCGGCCCTGGTGTGGTGGTTGATTGTGCCGGTATTGGGTCAATTGAACGATGTTGTCCTGCAAGGCTTGAATCCGGCCATCTTAGACAGTGTCGCCGGCATGGAGCCTGAGGCTATTTTCCGCAACTTTGCCAGGCACATCGGCATAGGCGGCATCGCCATGGCCGGTATCATCGGTATCATCAAGTCCTGGAGTATTATCAAATCGGCCGTGGGGTTGGCTTCCAAGGAATTTTCCGGTGGCGCCAAGCAGGCTGTTGCCATTGAGCCCCGTACGCAACGTGACCTCCCCATGAAGATCGTGGTGATTGGTGTGGTCGTGACCTTGCTGGCTGTGTTTGCTTTCTTCTTTTTTGGAGTGATGGAGTTCAATCTGTTGCACGCCGTGNNGCCATTGCCATTGTGGGCACCAATCCGGTATCCGGCATGACCCTGATGACCTTGATTCTGGCTTCCGTTATTATGGTAGGGGTCGGATTGAAGGGTACGGGTGGCATCGTTTCCGCCCTGATTATGGGGGGCGTGGTATGCACAGCCCTTTCAATGGCTGGTGGCTTCATCACGGACTTGAAGATTGGTTATTGGTTGGGTAGTACGCCGGCCACGCAGCAACGTTGGAAATTTTTAGGAACACTGGTTTCCGCTGCCACCGTGGGTGGTGTGCTCATCATCCTGAACAAAACCTACGGATTTACGGGCGAGGGGGCTTTGGTGGCTCCTCAGGCCAACGCCATGGCGGCTGTCATCGACCCGCTGATGTCAGGGACCTCGGCTCCCTGGACCTTGTACGGCATAGGGGCGTTGCTGGCCATTGTGTTGACCTTATTCAAAGTACCTGCCCTGGCCTTCGCCCTGGGTATGTTCAT
>DOBD01000059.1:0-1895 GCA_003506275.1 Bacteroidales bacterium
CAACCCTGCGGGGTGCCAACCCTCCGCAATTACGTGTTGAGCAGTGGTATTTGTCAATCAGCTCGTATTTTCACAGGAAAAATGTACTTTTGTACACTAAAACCACGAACAAGAGCACCATTCGCTACGAAGGTGACTGTCTTAACACACAAAACCATGAACGAACAAATCAGAGAGATAGCCCACCGCCTGTACGGACTTAGGGACGCGCTAGGTCTGTCAGTGGCCGAGCTGGCCAAGGTCAGTCATGTCTCAGAAGCTGATTACCTGGCCTTTGAAAGCGGCGCGAGTGACATACCCATCGGGGTGTTGCAGGCTGTTTCCAAACACTGCGGTACTGAATTGACCGCACTGCTTTTCGGAGAAGAACCCACCGTGACCGGCTATTACCTCACCAGGGCAGGCCTTGGAACAGCCATGGAACGCACCAAGGCCTACAAATACCAGGCATTGGCCTCCGGCTTTGCTCAACGAAAAGCCGACCCCTTCATCGTCACGGTCGAACCCAAGCCTGAGGATACGCCCCTGCACCTCAACAGCCACGACGGGCAGGAATTCAACTACGTCCTGGAAGGCACCCTATTGCTATGTATTGATGGCAAAGAGTTGGTACTCAACGAAGGAGACAGCTTGTATTTCGATGCCTCCAAGCCGCACGGCATGAAAGCCCTGCACGACAAACCGGTTCGTTTCATTGCCATTATCTTTTAGCCTAGCCTTTCCATCATGATTGAAAAATACCTCAAGCAGTCCTCGTTCAACAGCTACGACGACTTCATGGCCAATTTCGAGCTTGTTGTGCCAGAACACTTCAATTTTGCCTACGATGTGGTGGATGAATGGGCCAGAACCCATCCCCAAAAAAGGGCCTTGCTTTGGACCAACGATGAAGGAGCCAGTCAAACCTATACCTTCGCCGACATCAAACGGTATTCCGACCAAGCCGCCGCCTACTTCCAACGTTTGGGAATTGGGCGGGGCGACATGGTCATGGCCATCCTCAAGCGCAGGGCTGAGTTTTGGTTCACCATCATCGCCCTACATAAATTGGGGGCTGTCATCATTCCGGCCACCCACCTGCTCACCAAAAAGGACCTTGTTTACCGCAACAATGCTGCCGACATCAAGGCCATTATCGCCGTTGGTGACCCACTGATCACCAATCACATCGATGATGCCATGCCGGAATCCCCCACCATTAGGCACCGCATTTCCATCGGACCGCATATTCCGGCAGGCTGGGAAGATTTTCAACAAGGCCTGGCCAACGCTCCAGCCTTTGAAAGGCCTGACTTTGTGACCAACAACGAAGACCCCTTGATTGTCAGCTTTACTTCAGGGACCACTGGCAATCCCAAAATGGTGATGTTAGATGCCGTCTATCCCTTGGGGCACATACAAACAGCCAGTTTCTGGCACAACCTGCACGAAAACAGCCTGCACCTGACTATCGCCGACACGGGATGGCTTAAAGCGGTATGGGGCAAACTGTACGGGCAATGGCTGGCCGGTGCCACGGTGTTTGTGTACGACCATGAGAAATTCGTACCTGCAGACATCCTTAAAATCCTGGAAACACATAAGGTAACCTCCCTTTGTGCACCGCCCACCATCTTCCGCTTTTTGATCCGGGAAGATCTGACCAAATACGACCTCTCCAGTATGGAGTGGTGCACCATTGCCGGTGAAGCCCTCAATCCTGCTGTCTATGAACAGTTCCACAAATTGACTGGTATCAAGTTGCGTGAAGGATACGGCCAAAGTGAGACCACTCTGACCGTCCTGACTACGCCCTGGGTTGAGCCCAAGCCCGGCTCCATGGGCCTACCCAGCCCCCAATACGACGTTGATTTGCTCGCTCCTGACGGCCGGCCTGTCGAAGTTGGTGAACAAGG
>DOBD01000059.1:2002-4792 GCA_003506275.1 Bacteroidales bacterium
GGCCTGGAAAGATGAAGACGGGTACTTCTGGTTTGTGGGCAGAGCCGACGATGTCATCAAAAGTTCCGGCTACCGGATTGGCCCCTTCGAAGTGGAAAGCGCCTTGATGACACATCCGGCTGTCGTGGAATGTGCCATTACTGGCGTGCCCGATGAGATTAGGGGGCAGGTGGTGAAAGCCACTGTCATCCTGTCCAATGAATACAAGGACAAGGCCGGCGAAGCGCTGGTCAAGACACTGCAGGAGCACGTCAAACAAGTGACGGCACCCTACAAGTACCCCCGCATCATCGAATTTGTTGACGAATTGCCCAAGACCATCAGTGGAAAGATTCGCCGGGTAGCCATCCGGGAAAAAGACGGTTCCAACCCGACAAAGGAGTAAAAAGGTGTAACGTTTTGCCAGCTTTGCCGTCTTAGTAAAAACAACCAATCATACACCGAAGAAACCATGAGGCAACAACGTCATTCTTTCTCAGCAGCCATAGCCATACTCCTGGCTGGAAGCTTATTGCTTGCCGGTTGTGGCAGCAGCACCGTCATCCGCAGCGTACCCTCGGGTGCCAAACTGTACATGAACGGAGAGTACGTAGGTACTACCCCCTACGATCACTACGATACCAAAATTGTTGGGTCAAAAACCCAACTACGTTTGAAGCTGGAAGGGTATGAGAATTACCACACGACCCTTTCCAGAAGCGAGGAAGTCGATGTTGGTGCTGCCGTCGCTTCTTTTTTCGTCTTTCCGGTACCCTTGTTATGGATTATGAAGTACAAGCCGGTACACACATACGAGCTCGTTCCCTTTAATGATACGGTCGTTGAGGATGTCATCATCGCACCTGAACAGCAACTTACCCCCACCGGCGCTTCCACAGCTGACGACAAGGTTTTGAACGATGATAAAATAATGCGACTCAGACAGCTCAAACAAATGCTGGATGTCAAGATCCTGACACAGGCTGAATTTGATGCCCAAAAACAACGCTTGCTGGACAACCACCCCAAGACCCTGACCGATGCAGACGTCGTCAAACTGAGGAAATTGAAACAGTTGGTTGACACAAGCGCCCTCACCGAGAGCGAATTTGAAACACAGAAGCAATTGATTTTAAACAAGTAGTTTTGGAAGAACTGACCATCATCAAAGTAGGGGGCAAGGTCGTTGAAACCCCGGATTCATTGACGGCTCTGCTGGCGCAGTTTTCCACCATCGGTGGTTCCAAAATCCTGGTACATGGAGGTGGACGTACTGCCACTCAACTGGCAGCCAGACTGGGCATTGAAAGCCGTATGGTCAATGGGCGCCGCATCACCGACAAGGAGACGCTGGATGTGGTCACCATGGTGTATGCCGGCCTGGTCAATAAAACCATTGTCGCTCAACTTCAGGCCCTGGACATCAATGCACTCGGGCTAACTGGCGCCGACTTGAACTACATGCGCTCTGAAAAAAGACCGGTGGGCGATGTAGACTATGGTTTTGTGGGGGATGTCAAAGCGGTACAGCCAGGTATTATTGCTTCTTTGTTGCAACAAGGGGTGGTACCGGTTTTGGCCCCATTGACCCATGACAAACAGGGCTTGCTGCTCAACACCAACGCCGACACCATCGCGGGTGAAACTGCCAAGGCTATGGCGCACTTTTTCAAGGTTACCCTCGTGTATTGCTTCGAAAAAAAAGGCGTCTTACTCGACGAAACAGACGATGACAGCGTGTTACCTACGCTTAACCGCGCACAATTCAGGGATTATGTGGCAAAAGGCGTCATCCAGGGGGGCATGATACCCAAACTGGAAAACGCCTTTGAAGCGATAGATGCCGGTGTCTCATCCGTGGTGATAACAAAAGCCGATGCCTTGATCGGGGCGGGGACAGTGATACACCACACGTAAGGATAAACAGGAAAGGGGCTCACCCCTGCAACAATCCTTTGACCATTTCAGACAACACCTTGCCGTCGACCTTGCCGGCCAACTGTTTGGAGGCCATCCCCATGACCTTACCCATGTCTTTGGGGCCCTGGGCTCCTGTCTGTGCAATGATGGCTTGCACCGCTGCTTCCAATTCAGCGGTTGACAGTGGTTGGGGCATGTAAGCTTCCAACACGGCTGCTTCGGCCAATTCATTGGCGGCCAGCTCGGGTCGTCCTTGTTGTTCAAAGATCTGGGCCGACTCCTTGCGCTGTTTGAGCATTTTGGTGATGATGCGCACCACCACGTCGTCAGACAGTTCAGCCGGCGCTCCCGGTGCGGTCTTGGCCTCGATCAGTTCTTTCTTGACACCCCTCAGGGTCAGTTTCTTCACTTCGTCCCTGGCCAGCATGGCGGCTTTCAGGTCAGCATCTATTTGTTCGGTCAGTTTCATACGTTGTGGTTGTCTTTGATGGTCATGCCACGCCTGTAGGCCGGCGTATTCTCCAGTGAAGCGATGACAGCGTCATCATCCATTTCTTCCAATTTCAGCACATAGGGCAGGTAACGTTTACGCCGTTTAGCCTTGTGATCGGGGTAATAGGTATCCAGCCTGATGGTGCGTTTCTCATCCTTGATGCGTTCCTTGGCCAGTTCTTCTTCTGTCTTGTGAGCGGTTCTTTCCTGGATTTGCGGCACGTTCATCAAGTTGAAGCCGGTAGCCAGCAAGGTGACTTTCAAGTCCTGATCCAGGTTGTCGTCGAAGGTGATACCCCAGATGACTTCCACCTGGTTGTTAAACCGCTTCATGAAGTCGTGAATCTGGTCCATTTCAAACATCATGAGCTCCTGTTTGGTGCTGCAAGCGATGTTGAA
>DOBD01000323.1:0-189 GCA_003506275.1 Bacteroidales bacterium
CACCTGGATTTTGGCATCGTTTGCCGCCCTGTCAGCATACACGATGGCCTCAAGCAGAGAATTGGAAGCCAGCCTGTTAGCCCCATGGAGGCCAGTACAGGCACATTCTCCGGCTGCATAGAGCCGTCGTATGCTGGTCCTGGCGTCCAGGTCCACGGTGATGCCACCGCAAAGGTAATGGGCGGCGGG
>DOBD01000323.1:221-18607 GCA_003506275.1 Bacteroidales bacterium
TCCGGATCCTTGTGGGTCACATCCAGACAAACGTAATCTTCACCCCGGCTCTTCATCTCCGTATCGATGGCTCTGGCCACGATATCCCTGGGAGCCAACGAACCCCGACTGTCATACTTCTGCATGAAAGGCACGCCATCCCTGGTTTTCAACACGGCCCCATACCCACGCAACGCCTCGGTAATCAAGAAGGAAGGTCGTTCTACCGGATGATACAAGGCAGTAGGGTGAAACTGTACGAATTCCATGTGCTTCACCGCCCCCTTGGCCCGATAGACCATGGCAATGCCGTCACCAGTGGCAATCATGGGGTTGGTGGTTGTCTGGTAGATGGTGCCAATACCACCGGTAGCCATGAGGGTTGTCTTGGCCAAAAAGGTGTGTATTTTCCGTGTCCGCATGTTCAGAATATAGGCTCCGTAACACTCAATGTTATCGGAATGCCTGGTGACATTCTGTCCCAAATGATGTTGCGTCAGGATTTCAATGGCAAAATGGTGACTGTATACGTGAATGTTGGGATGGTTTTTAACCCTGTTGATCAAGGCTTGCTGGATTTCAGCACCCGTAGAATCCTTGTGGTGCAGGATACGGAAATCGGAGTGGCCACCCTCCTTGTGCAAATCAAAATGACCGGTCTCATCCTTGTCGAAGTCTACGCCCCATCGTACCAACTGATCTATCTGCTCAGGAGCCTCCCTGATCACCATCTCCACGACTTCCCGGTCGCAAAGACCGTCTCCGGCGACGAGGGTGTCTTCAATGTGTTTAGCGAATTCATCGGTGGTTTTGGTCACTGAGGCAATACCTCCTTGAGCGTAGAAGGTGTTCGCCTCCTCCAGACCTGTCTTGCAGCAAAGTGCTACGGAACCCTTGTCGGCCACCTTGAGTGCAAAACTCATACCGGCCAAACCGGAGCCAATCACCAGAAAATCATACTTCTTTACCATAACTCCTATCGTTTACGGGAGGAGCCAAGGGTTTGAGCCCTGTTTGACTCCACTTCCAAGGGCAAAGGTAGGCTTTTTACGGCAGCCAATGTCGGCGAGTCTGATAAATATGTGTAACTTTGCGGCGTTTTTCGCAGTATTATTATCCCCGTCACCATGGACTATCGTTTCAAAGCCATCGAGCAAAAGTGGCAGCAAGCCTGGCAAACCAAGCAAACCTACAAAGTTGAGGTCAACCCCGACAAACCCAAGTATTACGTACTCGACATGTTTCCTTATCCCTCAGGAGCTGGCTTGCACGTCGGACATCCTCTGGGCTACATCGCCTCCGATATCTTTTCCCGTTACAAACGCCTCAACGGCTTTAACGTATTGCACCCCATGGGGTATGACGCCTACGGTTTACCAGCCGAACAATACGCCATACAGACAGGCCAGCACCCAGCCATCACAACAGCCCGTAACATTGCCCGATACAGAGAACAGCTCGACAAGATCGGTTTTTCCTTTGACTGGGACAGGGAAGTGCAGACCTGCGATCCTGGCTATTACAAATGGACGCAGTGGGCTTTCATCCGCATGTACAATGCCTACTACGACTACGATGCCGCCAAAGCTAAACCGATTGACGAACTGATCAAAGCATTCGAGACGAACGGAAGCTACCAGCCAGGCCAATCAAGCCTTTTACTCAACGTGGCATGCTCGGAAGAGTTGGATTTTTCGGCCGACGAATGGAAAACCATGGACGAAGCACGTCAACACGACGTTCTGATGAACTACCGCCTGGCTTACCTGGGTGATTCCATGGTAAACTGGTGTCCGGCCCTAGGCACTGTTCTGGCCAATGATGAAGTCAGCGAGGGCGTTTCCATTCGTGGTGGTCACCCGGTGGAACAAAAAGTCATGCGCCAATGGTGTCTCCGCATCTCTGCTTATGCCCAACGCCTGCTCGAAGGCTTGGACACCATCGACTGGACAGACTCTCTCAAGGAAACCCAACGCAACTGGATAGGCCGCAGCGAGGGCGCCGAGTTGGTGTTCAAGGTCAAAGACAGCGACCGTTCATTCACTGTTTTCACCACCAGGGCAGACACGATTTTTGGCGTCACTTTCATGGTATTGGCCCCGGAAAGCGAACTGGTCTCAGCGCTCACTACCCCCGATCATCAAGCGGAAGTGGATGCTTACCTGGTCTCAACCAAAAAACGCACCGAGCGCGAACGCATCGCCGACAGACGGGTGACCGGGGTTTTCTCCGGATCCTACGCCATCAATCCCTTCACAAACGAAGCCATACCCATTTGGATCAGCGACTACGTCCTGGCTGGCTACGGCACGGGGGCCATCATGGCTGTACCCGCTCACGATGCCAGAGACTACGCCTTCGCCAGGCACTTCAACCTGCCCATCATCCCTTTGATTGAGGGTGCCGATGTCAGCCAGGAAAGCTACGACGCCAAGGAAGGCATCATGATGAATTCTGGTTTCCTGAACGGTTTGACCGTCAAGGAGGCCATCGAACGCACCAAAACCTATGTGGCCGACAACAAACTGGGACGCATCAAGGTCAATTACAGACTGAGGGATGCCATCTTCAGCCGCCAACGGTACTGGGGCGAGCCTTTCCCCGTATACTACAAGGATGGCAGGCCATACATGCTTGACGATAAGGATCTTCCCCTGGAATTACCCGAAGTGGACCGTTTTCTGCCCACTGAAAAAGGAGAACCTCCCCTGGGCAACGCCAAACACTGGGCCACCAGCGATGGTTATCCCCTCGAATTGAACACCATGCCAGGTTTTGCCGGCTCTTCGGCCTATTACTTGCGCTACATGGATCCACACAACGATAATGCGTTGGTTGATCCCTCTGTCAACCACTACTGGAAACAGGTAGACCTCTATGTCGGCGGAACCGAACACGCCACCGGTCACCTTATTTACAGCCGTTTCTGGAACAAATTCCTGTACGACCTTGGAGTGGTCTGTGAGGAAGAGCCTTTCAAGAAACTCATCAATCAGGGCATGATCCAAGGGCGCTCCAATTTTGTGTACCGCATCAAAGACAGCAATACCTTTGTTTCCTTCAACCTGAAAGAAGCGTACGATGTGACCCCCATCCACGTGGACGTCAACATCGTGAGCAACGACATACTCGATCTGGAACGCTTCAAGCAATGGAGCCCCGATTACGCCAACGCCGAATTCCTCCTGGAAGATGGTCGTTACGTCTGCGGTTGGGCTGTGGAAAAAATGTCCAAGTCCATGTATAATGTGGTCAATCCGGATGACATCGTGGAACGTTACGGAGCCGACACCCTCCGTCTCTACGAAATGTTCCTGGGTCCGGTTGAACAATCCAAGCCCTGGGACACCAACGGCATCGACGGCGTCAACCGCTTCCTACGCAAGCTTTGGAATCTGTGTACCTCGGAAGAAGACTTTGACTTCAGCAACGCCGAGCCCTCCCCTGAAGAATTGAAAGCCCTTCACAAACTCATCAAAAAAGTCANNGATATTGAACACTTCTCGTTCAACACCTCTATCAGTGCTTTTATGATTTGTGTGAATGAACTGGCCACGCTCAAGTGCAACAAGCGCGCCATCCTGGAGCCCCTCATCATCTTGCTGGCACCCTTTGCCCCCCATTTCAGCGAAGAAATCTGGGAAGCCTTGGGTCACACCGAGACGGTTTGCGACGCTACCTGGCCTACCTGCAACGAGGCCTATTTGGTCGAGTCCAGCGTGAATTATCCGATTTCCTTCAACGGTAAAACCCGCTTCACGCTTGAATTGCCCGCCGATACCGACAACGCCGCCATTGAGGCTGCCGTGATGGCTCATCCGGCCTCTCAAAAATGGCTCGACGGAAAAAAACCCAAAAAGGTCATCATAATTCCAAAGAAAATCGTCAATATTGTCGTCTGATAAATAAGCGGCCATGTCGAATAAATTTGCGATAGACAGCGTCAAGGAGTACATTACCATCGTTGTTGGGCTGGCTTTGTATGCCTTGGGCTGGACGGGATTCCTGCTTCCCCACGAGATTACCACGGGAGGCGTGACCGGCATCGGCGCCTTGTTGTTCTACGCCAAAGGTATTCCTGTGGCAGTCACCTACCTGTCCATCAACCTGGTACTTCTTTTCCTGTCGGTCAAGATCATCGGTTGGAAATTTAGCCTTCGCACCATTTTCGGTGTCGGAACCTTGACCATTTTTCTTACGGTTGCCCAACAACTCATCACCAAGCCCATCCTCGTGGATGAGCCTTTCATGGCCTGCGTACTAGGGGGTGTCTTCGCCGGAGTGGGCATAGGTATCGTTTTCACGGCCAATGGCAGCACAGGAGGCACCGACATCATCGCCATGATTGTCAACAAGTACCGAAACATCACCTTGGGCAGAGTCATTCTTTACAGCGATTTGGCCATCATCGCCTCTTCCTATCTGATTTTTCACAGCCTGGAAAAAGTGGTGTTCGGAGTCACTACCCTGGTGGTCATGACCTACTGTCTGGATCTTGTCGTGAACGGCGTCAGACAGTCCGTCCAGTTTTTTATTTTCACCCATAAACCCGATGAAATCGCCCAACGCATCAACATAGAAGTGCACAGGGGGGTTACCATGATGGACGCTACTGGCTATTATTCCAAAGAACCAATCAAAGTATTGATGGTCATGGCCAAGAAAAACGAATCCGTCAAAGTGTTCCGCATTGTCAAGCAAGCAGATCCCAACGCGTTTGTATCCCAAAGTTCCGTCATTGGCGTTTACGGCCAAGGCTTCGACATCCTCAAATACAAGTGAACATGAAAACCCTGGGCGTTTGTTTTCTGCTGTTGGTCAGCACCCTTCCCTGTTTGGGGCAAGAAGGTTTCAGCCTGGAAGGCACCGTTGGTTCTGGCATGAGCCGCAGTCCTCAAGCCTTTTCACTGTGGCTGGAGGGCAAATCCCATTTCAATTCCTATCTGTCGGCCGGCATAGGCTTGGGCTTATGGCAAACGGGTTACAAGGATACCTGGATCTCCACAAACAACGACCTTACAGCCACCCACTACCGACTCTCAGACAACCAAACCTTGCCGGCGCTCAGCCTCAGCGTCAGGGGTGAATGGCCCTTGATCGATCTCAAAGACCAACCACTCAGAGTCTTCCTGGAGCCTCAACTCCTCGGCTTGCCGTATACGGGACGCACCATCAGGCTGGAAGAAAATTACTTGCTTCCCCTTGATCCAAATGCCAACCCTCCAACATACACCCCAAGACCCAACAATCCAACCTACGAAGGCTCGTATACGTTTTCCGGCAACTTCCAGCTTGGTTGGGCTCTGAGAGGTGGTCTGGCTTACCAGATGAACGAACGCATCGACTACTTCCTGTCTGTATCCTACCAATCCGTCGATCCGTTCGCTGTCTTGAAAAACAGGACCCTTTCCCCTCATGAGGGCACAACCACCATCAACCTCGATGCCTACAGGCCACAAAAGCCCCTCCTCTTTTTGCACCTCGGATTTGCCTACCGCTTCGATCAACCCTAGTTTCTTTCTTGTGGCTGCCAAACCAGGAATGAACAGTAAGCCATAAATAACGGATTGTTGGATATTTTCCCCATTTTACCCGCAACTGTTCCCAATTTTTGTTAAATTTGCGGCCTCAAAACTTTAGGGTTTTCTCAAGTAAGACGGCTATATCGCTCTCTGTCAGTTATTTATTGGAAAAACAGGTTAACACGTGCCTTATGGATATCACGCAATGGATTCCTTTCAAGCCAATCCTGGCCAAAACACTTAAAAACTACAACAAGCAACTCTTTATCAAAGACCTGCTTGCCGGTATCATTGTCGGCATCGTCGCTCTGCCCTTGGCCATCGCCTTTGGTATTGCCTCAGGCGTTTCACCTGAACGCGGCCTGATTACAGCCATTATTGCCGGTTTTCTCATCTCCCTGTTGGGTGGAAGCAAGGTTCAAATCGGAGGACCTACCGGTGCTTTCATCGTCATCGTGTATGGTATCGTTGAACGATTCGGCACCAGCGGCCTCATCATTGCAACCATCATGGCAGGCATCATGCTTTTTGCCATGGGAGCGTTGAAGTTGGGCGGCATCATCAAATTTATGCCGTATCCCATCATCGTGGGCTTTACCAGCGGAATTGCCGTCACTATTTTTTCCACTCAGATCAAAGATCTCTTCGGACTGACCATGAGTAGCGTGCCCGGCGATTTTGCCGGCAAATGGCTGGCCTACTTCCAACACATGAACACCACCAATCTCTGGTCGCTAGGCCTGGGCCTGGTAAGTATCGCCTTCATCTTCCTGTGGCCGAAGGTCAGTAAAAAAATACCCGGATCGCTCGTAGCCATCGTCTTTATCACCGTCGTTGTTTACCTGCTGCGCGAGCTGGGAGGCATTTCGGGAATAGAGACCATCGGCGACCGTTTTTCCATCAATGCCAGCCTGCCCAAGCCCGAAGCGCCAACCATCAACATGGAGTTGATTACCACGCTTTTCCCTTCGGCTTTTACCATCGCTATGCTGGGTGCCATCGAGTCGTTGTTGTCGGCCATGGTAGCCGATGGCGTGATTGGTTCCAAGCATGACTCCAACACAGAGCTGATGGCCCAGGGTGTGGCCAACATCGTGACCCCTTTGTTCGGTGGCATACCAGCTACCGGCGCCATTGCCCGGACCATGACCAACATCAATAACGGAGGTCGGACCCCGGTAGCCGGGCTGATACATGCCGTGGTGCTTCTGCTCATCCTTTTGTTCCTCGGACCCCTCACCAAGTTCATTCCCATGGCCTGTCTGGCTGGTGTTCTCATTGTCGTTTCGTACAATATGAGTGAATGGCGACAGTTCCTCAATTTGCTCAGAATGCCCAAATCGGATGTCGTCGTGCTGCTGATAACGTTCTTCCTTACTGTCTTCATGGACTTGACAGTGGCTATCGAAGTGGGGCTGATACTGGCGGTGGTCTTGTTTATGCGTCGTATCATGGAAACCTCCTCGGTTTCCGTCGTGGAGGAAGAACTCAAGCCTGAAGAATACACTGAAACGGATGAACGCCTGAGTATACCCGATGGCGTCGCCGTGTATGAAGTCAACGGTCCCTTCTTTTTCGGAGTGGCCAATAAGTTTGAGGAACAAATGGACATGATGGGGGAAAAACCGGTCGTACGTATTATTCGTATGCGCAAGGTGCCTTTCATCGATTCAACAGGAGTGAGAAACCTTCAGAACATGTGTAAACTGGCCAAACGAGAGGGCATTGTCACCGTCTTATCCGGCGTCAACCCCACCGTGCACGGTGTGCTGGAACGTTCCGGTTTTTATGCTTTGTTGGGGGAAGAGAACATCTGCCCGCATATTTACGCGGCATTGGAAAGGGCTTCCGTCATTATCGAAACAAATCCAACTTCAACAAAGCAACATCAGTAAAAAAAAACGTATCTTTGTGCCCGATAGTGGAAGGATTTGGACGCTTGCAANNCCGTCCCGTCAGTAATGCCGGTCAGCTTGTTATTAACCGTTTAAAAACGTGAACAATGGCTTATTTATTTACCTCTGAATCCGTTTCCGAGGGTCATCCCGACAAGGTCGCCGACCAAATCTCTGATGCCATCCTCGATGAATTCCTGGCTTTCGACCCCACCTCGAAAGTTGCCTGTGAAACCCTGGTCACCACCGGACAAGTTGTCCTGGCCGGTGAAGTCAAATCTCAAGCCTATGTCGACCTTCAGGAAGTCGCCAGAACCGTCATCAACCGCATTGGTTATACCAAAAGCGACTATATGTTTGAAGGCAATTCGTGCGGTGTCTTCTCCGCCATCCATGAACAATCCGCCGACATCAACAGAGGCGTCGATGGTGCTGCCAAAGTGGACCCCATGAACCAAGGAGCCGGTGACCAAGGCATGATGTTCGGATACGCCACCAACGAGACGGAAAACTATATGCCCCTGGCCCTCGACCTGGCCCATGGTCTGCTGCTTGAATTGGCCGATATCAGACGGGAAGGATCCATTCCCTACCTCAGGCCTGATGCCAAATCACAGGTCACCATTGAATACGACGACAACAACAAACCCGTTCGCATCGACACCATCGTCATCTCAACCCAACACGACGATTTCATCAAGNNTGGTTCGGAAGCCGCTATTGAAGCCGCCGACATGGCTATGTTGGCCACCATCCGTAAAGACATCATCGAACAACTCATACCCAGGGTCAAAGCCAAGCAAAAAACCGAAGTGGCCGCCCTTTTCAACGACGCCATCACCTATCATGTCAATCCGACGGGAAAATTCGTTATCGGCGGTCCTCACGGGGATACCGGTTTGACAGGCCGTAAAATCATCGTAGACACCTATGGTGGCAAGGGAGCCCACGGCGGTGGTGCCTTTTCAGGCAAAGATCCCTCGAAAGTCGACCGTTCAGCCGCATACGCAGCCAGGCATATTGCCAAAAACCTGGTAGCAGCCGGTGTAGCCGACGAAGTGCTGGTTCAAGTTTCCTATGCAATTGGTGTAGCCAAACCCATGAACCTTTACGTAAACACCTTCGGAAGTTCCCACGTTGGTCTTACCGACGGCGAATTGGCTGAGCGTCTGCTGAACCTCTTCGATATGCGCCCCAAAGCCATCGAACAACGGCTGAAACTGCGCTACCCCATCTATTCGGAAACGGCGGCTTACGGTCACATGGGCAGGGAACCCAAGGTGGTCAGCAAGACGTTCCGTTCCCGCTACGAGCAGGAGGGCGAAAAAACCATGGAAGTCGAACTCTTCACCTGGGAAAAGCTCGACTATGTCAATGCCATCAAGCAAGCTGTAGGATTACAGTAAAAACCACGACCATTTCCATCTTCAAGGGCAACGGTGAACACCTCACAGTTGCCCTTGGTCTATACGGATGATGATGCGTTCCACCATGAAGTCTTGTTCGGTGGGAAAATATTCGGATTTAAGGTCGGCCCTGAACAGTTTGGCCACCCCCTGCCAGAAATGAGCGGTGAAATTACCCCTATAGGCCCTGATTAAATCGAAGGAAGATGTATTACACTGCCTGTCAATCAATTTGAGCAGTAGTTTGCCTTGGCTGTAGGTCATTTTCCGCAGAGTTGGCTCGTATTCCTTGATCAATTCCTTTTCCATTTTTCGCAGGTGTTTTTCCCTGTCATCTGGATCTGGCATGGTTTCCAGATACTCCATCGTCTCATACAACGTGTAATACACGATTTTCGAGAGGGGATACACCTTTTTAATATCCCTTACCAATTTCCAATAATACGTTTCCTGCTTTTTGCTGGAGAATCGTTCGGGTGGAAACACAAAGATGGTTTGCAGGAAAACCATGGACAAGGTATCCCCGTCAATCACCAAAGCATACGTTGAATTCAAGGGCATACCCGGCATTCTGAGGCCATAGACGGGCTCGTACGGCAGGTTGCGCACCGTATAGTTTGCCTTGGCTACACCCGACAGCATAGCAACCAATAGACAGACAAACAGGACGGTACGACGTGTGCGCATAGAGGAAACAGGGTTTTGGCCTACAAAAATACGCAATTTTCAGACCCCTCTTCCGTATTTATCGGGTTTCAACATTATTTAAGATTCCAACATTGGCGCCCATTTGTGTTTTTTGTATTTCTTTTTTGTTATCTTTGTGTGCTATTATGCGCTTATATGAAGCACTATTGGACCCTGTTTCTTGCTCTGTCGCTGGTCCTTTTTGTCAGAGCCCAAGTCGGTACCAGCCTTGTAAAGGGCATGGCCGATGCTGCCGCTTTGGGGAGCGGTGGCCAATGCATTACCTATGAACAAGAAGCTGACCGATGGGTTAACCTGAACAGCCTGAAACCTTATGACCTGCCAGTACTCCGGGTTAATGAACTGGGAGTAGGATGGTCCTTATTGCGAGTGGTGTGGGAAATGGGATTTATTCAACAGGGGGATCAAGTTTTTTGCGAATTAGCAGGATACCTTGGGGCCAGTCGTTCACTTGGCCCCCACATGCACCTCTCTGTCACGTGTCTGTTTTATCAACGGCGAATGACAGGCTACGTCCCATCCAGGGTGGTGCCCTATCCAGATGTAACCATACTATACAAACCCTCTGCCAAACTTACGGTTGGTTGTCGGCTCATCAATCCCACAGGTTCAAGGTTACATAGGGAGGATGGCAGAAGTCAGCTATATCAGGCTGTTCACCTGGGTTTAGCCTATGAACTTCACACCAACGTGACGTGCCTGATTGAAGGCCGAAGAGAGCCTTCTCAAGCAGCATCCCTGCACGCGGGCTTCAGGTACAACCTCGCCGACCCGATCGCACTGAGACTAGGTGTGGCCTCTCCGTTGTTCCGACGTAACGGCGTTGCCACCTATCCACTACAGCCTTGTTTTGGGATTGAAACCACCCGAAAAAAGTGCCACCTGTCCGTATCCTGGCAACTGCACGCCGCACTGGGCGCTACCACCGGAGTCTCCGTACGGTACAACATTCGTTGACATCATGGGAGTTAAACCTCTTTCAGCTGAGAATGGCTGCTTGGCACGTTCAGGCGTACGGTTGCATCGGTTGTTGCTTGGATGGTTGTTGTTCCAATCAGGGTTGTGCCTGTATGCCGACAATACCAGCATTCCCTGGGACAAGCTGTTTACGGAATTGGCAGAAAGAGCCACTGATGAAGCCACGTTGGAACGTTGGAGCGAAGCGTTGCTTGAACGAGCCGAACAACCCCTCAACCTCAACCACGCCGACAGGGATGCCCTGGAAGCCTTACCCTTTCTGTCCGCTAGTCAGGTGGAGGCACTCAGTTATTACCTTTATCGATATGGTCCCATGGAAGACGTAGCCGAATTAGCACTGGTCGAGGGGCTTGACGCTTCTACCATCGAACTGCTGATACCATTTATATGTCTTGACAAAGGCAGTCAGGATGCAGTCTCTCCTCCAGTAGCCATACGCCTCGGCAAGCACAGTCTTCGATACGTGACGGGGCGTACCCTGGAAACCAAATCCGGGTATAAAAACACCCACGATGGACAGGGTTACCGAGGAGATCCATGGACACAGACCCTTCGTTACAGTTTCAACGCCAAACAGCGGGTCGTGGCCGGTGTTACGTTGCAAAAGGACGCCGGTGAACCCTGGTTAACCGATAGTCGATGGCCAGACTACAGTTCCATGCATCTGATGATTAAAGACGTAGGTTTCATCAATACCCTGCTCATCGGCGATTTCAACCTGACATTGGGACAAGGCCTGGTATGCGGGCAAGGTTTTCAACTAGGGAAAAGCCTGACGACAGTCAATGTCAACAGGAGCCAGACAGCCCTCAGACGGCATGCCTCGACGGCTGAAACCGGTTTCTTCAGAGGTATCGCCGTAGAAGGGATACTGCATGAGCGTCGACAGGGGCGGTTGACAACGTTTAAGTTGGCAAGCCTCCTTTTCGCCTCACGACTACCCACAGACGGGCGTATGGCTGGTGACACGGTAACAGGCTTTGTCACAACAGGGTTACACCGCACGCAGGCAGAAATGAATACGCGAAAAAAAACGCGTGTCTGGACGGTTGGCGGTAGAGTAAGTGCCACCTTTACAAACGGTCTGATTCAGGCAAACGCCGTAATCTGGAAGATAGATCATGCCTTGGAGCCAACCAGACAGCCTTACAATCAGTTTTCAATTCCAGGACCATCGGGCGGCAACATTTCCCTGGATGGGCGCTGGTTGCTGAAGCCATTCACGGTTTTCGGGGAACTAGCCTTAACCAACAAGCGACAATCAGCCTGTTTGGTCGGTGTCAACGTCTCCTTCTGTTCCAGCCTGAATGCATCCCTGCTATACAGACGCTACGAACGGGGCTACCAGACACTTCATGGTCAAGCCTTCGGAGAACACACGTCTGTCAATAACGAAGAGGGCCTTTACATGGTGGCTGGCTGGGATATTGGGCCACACCTGACCCTGCATGTGAATACGGACGTCTTCCGTTTTCCCTGGCTGACCTACACGACCGATGAACCGGCCACCGGATATGAGACGGGCTTGTTGGCTACCTGGCGGTGGCCATCCAGCCGGCAGATAAGCCTGAGAAGCAACGTCAGCTCGCTGGAAAAAAACAAGCTTACTCCGGGAGACAAGATGCCGCACTTGGAAACAAACCAAAAAAGCAGCCTCAGACTACGGTATGACGAGACTTGGGGGAAATGGGAAGTGAGCACTCAATGGCAGGCTGCCTGGCTAATCAACGAATCCGAGTCGACCAAGACTGGCTTGGTGTTAACCCAATGTGTGAAACATGCCTGGAAACATCCACTCTTGGGGCTTTCTACCGGTATTAGCTGGTTTGAGGTGTCGGATTACGCCGTCCGAATCAGCCATTATGAATCCGGGATGCCTGGAACGTTTTCCATGCCTGTTTTCGATGGCCGTGGGTGTCGTTGGCACGTCTTAGTATCGTACAGTCCCAAACCATGGTTAGACCTGTGGTTGAAAACCGGACAGTGGGTGTACGCAGACAGAGACATCGTCGGCTCAGGGCTCGAACAGGTTGCAGGGAGACAAAAGACCGACATTCAGCTCATGGTGCGTTTCAATTTGAGAAAAAGTCACTCACCATAGACCAAAAGATTGCTACCTTTACCACCTCTAAGCCCAACAACATGCCTACCTTTCTTTTTGATAAAATCGTTTTCGGCCCCGTACACAGCCGTCGTCTTGGGGTATCTTTAGGTATCAACCTCCTGCCAGTCAACGGAAAATTATGTTCATTCGACTGTCTGTACTGTGAGTGCGGACTCAATAAGGACAACAAAGGCGGGGGAGGAATACCTTCCAGAAGCGCCGTTAAAACAGCCCTGGAAGAGACACTTTTACACATGAAAGCCGAAGGTCAGGCTCCCGACGTCATCACCTTTGCCGGCAACGGAGAACCAACCCTGCACCCCTCTTTTAGTCAGATTATCGATGACACCATAGCCCTGCGCGACACTTATTTCCCACACGCCCAGGTTTGTGTGTTGTCCAACGCCACGCAACTGCATAAACCGCCTGTTCTTGAAGCCCTCAGGCGTGTCGACCAACCCATCCTCAAGTTTGACAGTGCCTTCGATACCACTGTCAAGCGCATGGACAGGCCAGTGTCTACCACTTTCTCGGTGGCTGGCCTGGTGGAGCAACTTAAAAACTTCGGAGACAAACTCATCATTCAGACCCTGTTCACCAAGGGATCCTATCAAGGTTTGGCCTTTGACAATACCACCGATGAAGAACTGACAGCCTGGATAGAACAGCTAAAGCACATTGCCCCGGCTTCCGTAATGATTTACACCATCGACAGGGATACACCCATCGCTGATTTGGAAAAAATACCCCTGGAAACCTTGGAAGCCATCGCAGTCAGGGTACAGCGTGAAACCGGTCTGGTTGTTTCCGTAGCAGGTTGACCCATGCCAGCCGATTTCATCAAACGAGAAACCGCAGACGGTTCAGATACCCTTTACTCTGCTCGTCTTGGTGAGGCTTACCACTCCTTGAACGGCGCGTTGACCGAGTCCAGGCATGTATTTTTGGAGGCTGGTCTGCATGCCGTACACCGGAAAGATGTATGTGTATTTGAAGTAGGGTTAGGAACAGGCCTGAACGCCTTGCTTACTTGGCAGGCCGCTGTGGCAGAGAACCTGACCATCACCTATCACAGTATCGAGGCCTTTCCACTCGATACCGCCCTTACGTCCACCTTGCGGTTTCCCCTGGCAGCACCCAATCTGCCCGCCAATGCGTTGGCCCGCCTTCACGCAGCACCCTGGGATCAACCCTCAGCCCTTGATTCCGCCTTCACCCTGTTCAAGCACCAGGGCGATGTGCTGAAGTTCCCGTTTGCCGATTATGCACCTGGTTATGACCTGGTCTATTTTGACGCCTTTGCCCCTGATATCCAGCCCGAACTTTGGGAAGAGGCCTTGTTCAGGCGTTTGTACGATGTCATGCATGCGGGCGGTATCCTGGTGACGTATTGTGCCAAAGGAGAAGTGAGACGCCGCCTACAGCGAGCAGGTTTTATCACCGAACGGCTCCCAGGTCCTCCCGGAAAGCGTGAAATGCTGAGGGCCAGGCGTCAGAATGGCGAATAAAATCCGAAAACCAACACACAAAACACCAGTAACACCACAAAGAGCAGACGCGAGAAGCGGTTGTCCTTAAGGGAAAAATAGTGCGCCCAAAAAATAAGGGTGGGTATCATCAACAAAGACAAAAAAGCCGTGTTGGACTTCGCTGCAGTAATCCAAAGCACCTTCATGCCCAGCCAAAGCCAGAGGAAACCATACAGTTGATTTCTGGTGCGAAGTTTGTCCTGGTTGCGCTGTCCCATGAACGAGCCCACAGCGATGATCAAAATCAAGGCCAAACCACATAAGAACGCAACGGTGGTCGGGGTTACCCTATTCACCGCCATCCATTCGATTGACCAGACATTGTCAGCCCAAAGCCTCAGATAGTTGAAATCATCCAACAGAAAAGACGCACCACCAATCAACCAATAAATGGAACCAAATCCCATCAAGGAAGAAAGAATCGTTTTCAGGTTCAACGATTGTTGCTGGAAGGCTGCTAACCAATAGAAAGGCAGCAACCACGTCAACCTGTTGATAACCAGACTAGCCAAACCAAGCAACAGGGAGGCATCAAACAAGGCTCTCCCCATTTCGTTGCGTTCGAGCACGGAAAAAATGCGCAAATTGGCTCCAATCAGAAACAAGGCTGCGACATAGGTCCTCAAGGGTGAAACGTGAGGGAATAAGGCCGCTGATATCAAACAATATAAAAAAAACGGGAAAAAGCTACGTACTCGAACCAAGCGGTTGTCGGTAGACAGATATTGAAGCAACACCGCCCCTGTGATGATGGACAAAAAGGCAATCAGGTAACGCAACCAAGTGTGGTCCAACAGGCTATAGAGACCATCAGAAACATACTTGAAACCAGGGAAATACGAGAATACCGTCTTGTCCACCTGAGCAGACGGAGCATCGGTGTTAAACAGGAAAGTCAGCAGCATCGAGGTTAACAAAACCAGGACCCCGCTTATCCAGAGTCCGTTGCTGTAAGTCACCCTCGTCAGAAATCCTTTTGCCATAACCTATAGCCCTTATCGTAGACCCTTCGCCGTGTAACACGGTATCAGGGCAAGTCAAATCCGATGTCAGATCTGAAATACCGTCCTTCAAACTGAATCGAGGACGCTCGCTTGAACGACGCTGCCAAAGCCTCTTGCTTAGTGGCACCATACGAGGTGACCGCCAACACACGACCTCCGTTGGTGACCAACGCCCCATCATGATTGGCCGTTCCTGCATGAAAGACCAAACTATCTGATGGTTCCTGACTACCCGTAATAACCTTACCTTTCACATAGTCACCAGGATAGCCACCTGAAACCAGCATAACGGTCACGGCAAATCGAGGATCCTCCTCAACAGTGACTTCATCCAACGTTTTTTTGGCAGCAGCTTCCAGCAAATCGATCAAATCGGTCTTCAAGCGGGGCATGACCACCTCAGTCTCCGGATCACCCATACGCGCATTGTATTCGATTACAAACGGCTCTCCTCCTACATTGATGAGCCCAAAGAAGATAAAGCCTGTATACACGATGCCTTCAGCATGAAGTCCATCAACCGTTGGCTTGATAATTTGTGCCTCTACCTTGGCCATAAATGGCTCGTCTGCGAAGGCAACCGGTGAAACAGCTCCCATGCCACCCGTATTCAATCCCGTATCCCCTACACCAATTCGCTTGTAATCCTTAGCCACCGGCAGTATCTTGTAATGAAGGCCATCTGTCAACGCAAAGACCGAACATTCGATGCCGTCAAGAAACTCTTCAATGACAACGGTACGGCTGGCTTCTCCAAATTTACCATCAAGCATGGAACCCAGCTCAGTCATGGCCTCTTCCAACTCCGACAGAATCAACACGCCCTTGCCGGCTGCCAAGCCATCGGCCTTCAGCACATAAGGCGCTTTGAGGCTTCTTAAAAAGGCCATACCTTCTTCCAGATTATCTTTCGTCACGCTTTTGTAACGGGCCGTCGGAATGTGGTGACGAGCCATGAAACCCTTTGAAAATTCTTTGCTGCCTTCCAGTCTGGCCCCGGACTGGGATGGTCCGATGACGGGGATGTGGGACACCTTGGGATCAGCGGCGAAAAAATCATACACGCCCTTGACTAAAGGGCCTTCTGGTCCAACGACCACCATGTCAATGGCCTTTTCAACGGCAAAGGCTGTCAAGGCCTGAAAATCCGTGGCGGATAAGGGCACATTGATACCGACCTCGGCCGTTCCAGCATTGCCAGGAGCAATGTACAGGGATTTCAAACGGGGACTTTGGGCAATTTTCCAAGCCAGGGCGTGTTCACGACCACCTGATCCAAGCAACAGGATGTTCATAAGGGAAAAAGATTGAACGGGTTAGGGTTTGTGGTTATGGCGCAAAGATACGTCATCGTGGCCAAACTTCCTGCAAAAACCAGTATTTTTGCACAGTAGACTATCAGCCAACCGACGATGATGACGCCCTCCGAACTGACCGCCTTTGTCAAACAGGAAGCCCTCAACCTGGGATTCAGTGCCTGTGGCATAACCCAGGCTCTCTCTGTGCCTGACCACGAACAGAAGCTCTTCCATGACTGGCTGGCTCAAGGCCGTCAGGGCGAAATGACCTACCTGGAACGCAACCAAGGTAAACGCATGGACCCCCGGGAACTGGTACCTGGCGCCAAGAGTCTGATTGTTGTGACGCTCAACTATGCCAACAAAGGGAACAGGCCGGCATCGGGTATTGCCCGCTATGCGTGTCGCCCCGACTATCACCCCCTGATCCGTGAGCGCCTGTGTACCTTATTGGAGCGGATTAAAGAGACGGGGCAACCCTTCCAAGGNNAGGGCTTTTTCTGATTCAGCCCCCCTGTTTGAGCGTTTCTGGGCTCAACAAGCCGGACTCGGATGGATAGGAAAAAACAGGTTGCTGATCATGCCTGGTGTTGGTTCCTGGTTTTTGCTGGGCGTGTTGATCACCGATCTGGAGCTTCTCCCGGATAGTCCACAAGCCAACCGTTGCGGCCACTGTCGTCAGTGCCTGGATGCCTGCCCGGGAAAAGCCTTGGATGAGGTCAGCNNCAGTGGCTGTACGGTTGTGACAGTTGCCAGGAAGTCTGTCCCTGGAATCGCTTCAGCCAACCATCCGACGACCCGTCATTTCCGCTGCTGCAAGAACTGGAGGCATTAAAACCCAGCGAACTCATGGACATGACACCCTCCACCTTCGCTACGCTGACAGCTGGTACAGCCTTGGAGCGTACAGGTCTGACAGCCCTGCAACGCAATTACCAGGCCTTGAATAAAGCACCAACGAGACCATAAAGCACTAAAAAACCGGCCATTCAATGAATGACCGGTTTTTATGTTGTCTCACCTGGATTCGAACCAAGACAGGCAGTACCAAAAACTGCANNACCATTACACCATGAGACAATCCTCATCACTTTCCTTTGAAAGCGGGGCAAAAGTACGTAAATTGTTTGAACCGTCAAAACGACGGCCTTACTATTTTAGCGGACCACCAGCAAAAAGTAGTTCTTTTTGCCTTTCTGTCCCAACAAATAGCGACCATTGAGCAAGAAAGAAGCGTCAACAACACCCTCTACATCCGTCCATTTTTCCTTATTGACAGAAAAACCACCAGCCTGGATGAGTTTGCGAAGTTCACCTTTAGAAGGGAATGCAGGGGCCTTCTCAACAAAAAGATCAAGGACCTTACACCCATTGGACAAGGTTTCAGCCTGCACCTCGAAAGTGGGAACACCCTCGAAAACGGAGAGCAGGGTTTCTTCATCAAGCCGCCTCAAGGCTTCTGCGGTGGATTGACCAAACAGGATGCCAGCAGCCTCCATGGCGGCCTCATAATCGGATTCAGAATGCACCATGCACGTGATCTCTTTGGCCAGCCGCTTTTGTAGCAAACGCAAGTGGGGCTCCTGGCGATGTGCTTCTACCAGCGCTTCCACTTCCTCACGGGTAAGGAACGTGAAAATCCGTATGTATTTTTCTGCATCCGTGTCACTGACATTGAGCCAGAACTGTACGAATTTATACACAGACGTATACTGTTTGTCCAGCCAAACATTTCCACTTTCGGTCTTGCCAAACTTGGTGCCNNAGGGGGCATACCAACGCATAGGCTTCACCGCCGACTACCCGCCTGATCAATTCAGTACCTGTCGTGATGTTGCCCCATTGATCTGATCCTCCCACCTGTAATCGGCATTGTTTTTCCCGGTACAAATGCAGAAAATCATACCCTTGAAGGAGCTGGTATGAAAACTCGGTAAACGACATACCCTCTGATGATTCAGCA
>DOBD01000262.1 GCA_003506275.1 Bacteroidales bacterium
GTACCCGCCAATTGTACGGCACGGGTGAAGCTGCCAGTCGCCGGACACCCTGTCTTCACGCAGGGGGCGCCGGAAACGGTGACGGCCTCAGGCCTTGTGCTGGGGCCGGGCTTTCATCAACTCCACGTAACGTGGCCCAAGTCGACCAACCCTTAACCAGTGTCGCCTCCAATAACCCTACTAATTAACAACCCTTAAACGATAAAAACGATGAAACAACATGTTACCCTGATGAGCCTGGCCACCTTATTGCTGCTGGGTATCTCCGGTTCATTAAAAGCCGGCAACAACGAAACCAGTTGGCCTACGCCCTTTCCTATTTGGGAAGAGATCTTTTCGGATAACTTCCAGAAATGGACCAGTACCAGGACGTATTCTTCCGATCCCCTGCAATGCAACATGAACAACAGGGCCACCAACTTCAACTGGCAGAACATCCGCATCAAACTACCGGCTGGCAATACCCCGTTCTACGCCAACCTGTACCTGCACAACTGCGAGGTGCAACCCTTTTGCGATACACAGAGTGGTACCTATTATGCCATTGATACGGCTGTTTATCCCAATGCCGCTCGCGACCACTTGGGGCCGTCCAATCCGGGGGTGTCTGTGGGCAACATCACAGTGTTGGATGGTACCACCATTGGCGACTCTGTCTATGACCAAGGCTGGATAGTGGTCGGTCAGATGCTCCACCTCGACCTAATTCAGTACACCATCTCCAACTTTGGCAACAAACGTGGTTTTCGCCTGGAGTATTCCACTGACCAAGGTCAAAACTGGATACTGATCAGAAACGAACGAGGCAACAGCGTGAGTGACACCTTGAATTCCACCTCCCTGGAAAGCCTGGAGAACAGCCCTAAAGGCACCGTGTGGGAAGACCAAATCAGTTTGGACAACGCCATGCTGCGCTTTACCATAGCCAACGCCAACCCTCAGTTGTTCAGGCTCCACGACCTGCGTATATATGGTATCGGCTTGTTTGAAGATATGAACGATGCTGCCTTTGAAGCCAACTCGGGACAAGTATGGCCGGACTGGATGGGCGTTTCAAAAACCACCGTTCAACCGTTGAGTTGGACCAGTCACCAAGGTATCATCAATTTCTCTGACATTCCCAGCTGGTCCAGGGTGATTAATCTCCACGGTCAGACCGTGCTGCGTTTTGACAACCAGCAAGTCCTCAACCTGACCGAATTACCCAAGGGTATGTATATGCTCCAGGTCTGCGGCCGCAACGGCCGGGTGACCACCGGCAAGATTTTGCGTTGAGGCATAGCGTTTGTTTAATACCGATCAATCATGAAAAATAATCAACAATCAGCCTGCAGCCAGCAAGGACACCGTTTTTCCAGTGGATTCCGGTTGGCCGTGTTACTGCTGGTCGGCTTGTGTATCAGCTTGCAGGCAACCGCTCAGGTTGCCATCAAGATCAGCGGTACGGTGACCGATGAGAAAGGTGAACCCATCATCGGTGCCACCGTGCAGGTGCCAGGTACCATCATTGGCACGGCCACCGACCTCAACGGTTTCTTTGAGCTGCAAGCCGCCGAGGGAGCCGATTTACGGGTATCTTATGTCGGCTATAAACCGACCCAGGTCAAAGCCACAAAAACCACCATGCGTCTCATCATGCTGGAAGACACCAAGAGTCTGGGTGAGGCCGTGGTGGTAGGCTACGGTGCGGTTAAACGGGAAAACCTGCTTGGTTCCGTCTCGGCCTTGACCGGCCAGGAAATCGAGGATATTCCTGCCGGCAACCTGTCTCAAACCCTGGTGGGTAAATTAGCCGCCGTGGGTATCAACGAAACCACGGGTCGCCCCGGATCGACCACGGCCTTGACGATTCGTACCAGTGGCTCCTTCTCCACCGGTTCAGACATTCCGTTGTTTATCATTAATGGGGTCATTTGTGAGTCGCAGGAAGAGTTTGATATGCTCGACCCCAGCCAGATTGAATCCATCTCCATCCTGAAGGATGCGGCCGCTGCTGTATACGGAGCCAGGGCTGCCGGTGGGGCTGTCATCGTCACCTTGAAAAAAGGCAAGGAAGGCAAAGCCAGGATCACCTATTCGGGTCAGGCTGGTTACACCACGCCCACCCGTTTCCCCGATATGTTGTCGGCCTACGACCAGGCTGTGCTGATGAACGAGTACAGCAGACCCCTGGGGCTGTCCACGCCCGTGGATTATAGTTTGCCCGGTGCCTTTACCAGCGATGAACTGGATGCGTTCAGGTCGTTGGATTACAACTGGGTGGATGCCGCCTGGCGTAACTCGTATCAACTTCGCAATAATTTGACTGTGAGTGGTGGAAGTGACAAAGTACGCTACTTTGTGGGCGGTTCCCTGTGGAATGAAAACGGCAACTTCGTGAACATTGATGTGAAGAAATACACCATCCGTACCAGCTTGGAAGCCGACGTCACCGATGAACTGACGGCCAGCCTGGAACTCAGCACCAACAACAGCAACAAGGTGTTTCCCTACATGCAGGGTGATGGTCAGGACAACATGAACGGTATGTATGGCCTGCTGTTGTACACCACCCGCTGGCAACCTTACAAGGTGGGCGACAAGTATGTGGATACCGGCACAAGCGCCGCCAATCCCCTGGCTTTGCTCGAATCCGACTGTTACAAGCATTCCATGGACGTGAGCACGACCATCAATGCTGCGCTGACATTCAAACCCAAGGCTATCCCCGGTTTGACGGCCAATGTGCGCTACAGTTATACTGATGGGCATTCCCATGAGAAACAGTATACCTCACCCTATTTGACCTGGGATTTTTCAAGGTCTGGAGCCAACAATCACCTTTATAACCTGGATGACCCCATTGGTTATTACGTAAGAAACACCGGGGACAATCAACGCATCACGTTGGGCTACGGGAAGAAAAACAGCTACCAGCTCAATGCCAGCCTTAACTACGTAAAGCAGTTCGGAAAACACAACCTGGCGGCCATGATCAACTACGAGCAAAGTGAGAACGAAAGTGATGGTACCAGTATACGGGCAATTGGTCAACAAGTGCCTGGTCTGGAAAGGTTGGAGGCGTACCGAGAAGTTGATATTTATTCCTCCAGCATCAATGCTAGTGGACGATTGGGCTTTATTGGCCGCTTCAATTACGATTATGCGGGTAAGTACTTGTTGGAGACAAGTTTCAGGGAAGAAGCCTCTGTTAAATTCAGCCCGGGCAAGCGCTGGGGCTTTTTTCCACAAGCCGCATTGGGTTGGAGGGTGTCTGAAGAAGATTTCTTCAAGGATGCCGTTTCCTTTATGGATTATCTGAAGGTAAGGGCTTCTGCCGGATTGCTTGGTCAGGACAACGGCCTGGGTTCGTACGAATACCTGTATTCCTACAATTTATCCACTGGTCAGTATTTTGGTACAGCGACTGATGTGGGTATGGAAAACGGGCTTTCCGTTTTAAGAAATGGTCTGGTAACGGAAGGCGTGACCTGGGAGAAAACCCGTAGTTTCAACGTTGGTATTGACACCAAATTCCTGGATGATCGCCTTGATTTTTCGATAGACGGGTATTATAAACACACCTGGGATATTTTTGAAATGGCAAGTGTCACGTTCACGGACATCGTGGGGACGGAAGGATCCAGTATTCCCAAAATCAACAGTGGCATTGCCAACGCCTGGGGTACAGATGTGGAGTTGGGCTATACTGGTCGTATTTCTGATGTGTCCAATTTTGTCATCAAAGGCAACTTTTCCTGGGGGGACAATGTCATCATCAGGAAACAACAAGACAGTAAATGGAAGAATACCTATGCCTGGCAGGAAGGAGGTCCAACCAACAGGGGCGAAAATGGGTACAAAATTGATTATGGGTTTGCTCCCAAAGGCCTTTTCCAAAGTCAGGAACAAGTGGATGCCTACCTGGCCGAACACCCGGGTATGACCTTTTTCAACAACCAACCAGCGGTTGGTATGTTGGTGTATAAAGATGTAGCCAGAGCCGGAGATGCGGTGCAAGGAGAACCTTATTACGTGAACGAACCAGATGGTAAGGTGGATGAGTTTGACCTGGTGCCCATCAGCAAGCGGTCGGGCACACCTTTTGCCTATGGGTTTTCGTTTGGGTACACCTATAAAACCTTCAGGGTGGATATGACCTTTACCGGCGGCTGGGGAGGACATACCATCATGAATAAGGCTGAACGAACCGGTCCATACATCAACAATGTCACTGATCTGAATCATAATGCCCTGAGTTACTGGAAAGACAGCTGGAGCATCGACAACCCCACGGGAGTCTACCCTAATGTCACCTACAAGAGCCTGAATGAATTACCCTCGGAGTTCTGGTTGCGGTCGTCCAGCATTTTGCGCCTGCGCACCATCAACCTTTCGTACACCCTGCCCAGGGACTACACGGTCAAGTACGGTTTGCCCAGCACCAGGGTGTTCTTGACCAGTACCAATCTGTTGACCCTTTACAGTCAGTTTAAGTATAAGGATGCCAACCTGTCCAGGTACTATGATTACCCCTTGTTGCGGGCCTTTAACCTGGGTCTCAGCCTTTCACTTTAACACAAGAAGCCGTTATGAAGACACTGAAAATCTATAGTTTACTATTGCTGCTGGCTGTCTTGTCCGGGTGTATGGATGTGATCGACAAACCAGACCCGAATTCTGCCGGCTCGTATATCTGGGATAGCGAGGAAATGGCCACGCTCTATCTGGATAAACTGTACCAGGATAACCTGCCTGGCGCCCGCTGGGGTAGCAACATGACCACTACCGATGAAGCGTATGGTTTGAGTCCCACGTTATTCCTGTACGGAAGGGCCACTGTCAGCTCCGCTGAATCGTATAGTCAGGCCTGGTGGGCCGGGTTACGGCGCATCAACATCATGATTAAGGAAGTGAATGAAGTGAGCGCATTACCCGAAGCGACCAGAAACCGTTTGCTTGCTCAGGCTCGCTTCCTGCGGGCTGTCAAGTACTGGGAATTGGTTCGCTTGTACGGCGGTATTCCTATTTTAAGAAAGCCCCTGGACCCCCTGCTCGATGATTTGGATGTACCTCGTTCTACGACAACGGCTTGTGTGGCCTTTATCGTGGAAGACCTGGACTTCGCCATCGCCAACCTACCCATGTACTGGGATACCCCTGTGGAAAATTTCGGGCGGTTAACCAAGGCGGCCGCCATGGCTTACAAGGGTAGGGTACTGCTGCACGCAGCCAGCCCCATGTTTTGTGAACGTGACGCCTATACGGCCGATAATGGTCAGACCATTGAGGCATTCAAGTTGCCGGAGGCTACCATTAAAGCCAGGTGGGAGGCGGCGTATGCCGCCAATAAGGTGGCCTGGGATAGTCTGACAGCCAATGGCTACGGTTTATTGGATGACTTCGGTCGTTTGTTTACCACACCGGCGGTTGAAAACAAGGAGGCCGTTATGGTACGCCTCTACACCGGAATCAACTACACCCATGGATGGGAAGCCGCCCTGCGTCCCTACTCTGAGGGGGGCAGCGGAGACTACATCAACCCGATGATGGAATTGGTCAACGCTTTTAGTACCAGGGAGGGGCTTCGCATTACCGATGCCGGTTCAGGCTACGAAGCCACTTACTATTGGTTGAACCGGGATCCCCGTTTCTATCACACCCTCGCGTATAATGGAGGCCTCTGGAACATGGGGGGCAAAACGAACCGCAAGCAATGGGTCTATTTCAATACGTCAGAAGAGGGTGGGCGTATTTCCCAGACCGGCTTCTACTGCAGGAAAGCCGCCGATTCAACCCTGGCACGAGAGAACCTATCCAGGGGTAAGATAGCCTGGCAGGAAATCCGCATGGCCGAAGTCCTGTTAAATTTGGCCGAGTCGGCCAATGAGTTGTATAAGGCCGATGGCTCCCACCCCGGTGAAGCAGCAGCCCTGGTGCGTCAACTCAGGCAACGGGCCGGCATCCTTCCCGGTGACGGCAGTTACGGTGTAGCCAACCAAGCGCCGTCTGGCTTCAACGATTACGGCGAGTATATGCTCGATGTGATCATGAACGAACGCCAGGTAGAACTGGCCTTTGAGGATCATCGGTACTGGGACATGAGGCGTAGGATGATGTATACCCGCGATTTAAGCCCCCGTACACCCAAACTCAACGGTCAACGACGCACCGGTCTGCGAATTTTTACCAAGGATATGACAGCAGCGGGCATTGCCGCCTTTGAAGCCATTAAGGACACCCTGACCCTAACCAAGGATAATTACCTGACCTACTTTAGAGCCGGTGTGCCCAGGACGTTCGATTATGACCGGAATCAAGGTATAGACGGTGTCAATTACTTGCCTGGTTACTATTTCATGCCCATCAGCCCCGACATGTTTTCCAATTCCACCAAGTTGGTGCAAACACTGGGTTGGGGGTATGGTACGTTCGATGCCTTGGCAGAATGATAACGGACCGACGGAAGCGCGCTGAAGGGCGACCGTCGGTCGCTAAAACGACACGATGAAACACCTCTTTTTTTACATGGCTTGCCTGTGGTTGGCGGCCTATGCTTTTCCAATTCAAGCAGCCACGCCCGCTTTTCCCACCGCTGAGGGTTACGGCATGTACGCCACCGGTGGCCGTGGGGGTAAGGTAGTGGAAGTGACCACTCTGGAAGATGATGCCAACGGCACCATTGTGGGTAGCCTCCGCTGGGCCCTCAAGCAACACAGTTCCTTTCCCTTGACCGTCGTGTTCAGGGTGTCGGGTATCATAGACCTGAAAGCCGACCTTCGTTCAAATCGGACGATGGGTACTACGTTGGCCGGACAGACAGCTCCGGGTGACGGTATCTGCATCCGGGGTGCCAAGTGTAATTTCGGTGGCAGTCAAAACCTGGTGATCCGACACCTGCGTTTTCGAATCGGTCTCAAGGGCGACACGGCTTTTGCTGCCGGTGGTTCCATCGGTATTGAAAACGCGGCCAATTGGATCATTGACCATTGCACCTTTGGCTGGTCAGGAGAAGAAAACATGACCATCTACGACAACAACAACACGACCGTACAATGGTGTATCCTGCACGAGGGTCTTTACGCCTGTGGTCACTCCAAGGGCGCCAGGAGCTATGCCTGCCAGTGGGGTGGGCAGACAGCCACCTATCACCACAACCTGTTGGCACACAATGTGAGTCGAACCCCTCGTTTCAACGGAGCCAGAAGCAACGACTTCAATGTGTTGCTCGATTATGTGAACAACGTGAACTACAACTGGGGTAAGGCCAATTCGGCCTATGGAGGCGACATCGAAAGAAGCACGCACAGGGCTAATCTGGTGAACAACTACTATAAACCAGGACCGGCCAGACCAGGCACCAGCGATTCCTATTTTGTGCAGTCTTCCTACAATTCAGCCCAGGGTACGACGAAAATCGCCAAATGGTACCTGAGTGGCAACGTGATGGAGGGCTCGTCCAATGCCGATATTACGACCAACAATGCCTTGGGAGTGGACAGGGGAGGACACCCTTCCTCAGTCAGGGATAGTGTTATCAGTAAAACCTGGTTTGAGGTGCCCTATCCCGTAACGACGCAGACAGCACAGGTAGCCTATGGATTGGTGCTCGAAAAAGCCGGTGCTTTTCCCAGAGACACGGTGGATCGACGCATTGTCAAGGAAGTCAGGACGGGAACGGCATCCGGCAAGGGCACTTCGGCCACCTATCTGGGTTCAGATGGCACCACTCAAAGCACAAATCCCTATTACAACGTAACCAAAGGCATTATTGACCATCCTTCAGCCGTTGGTGGCTATCCGACCTATGCGACCTACAACACCGTCACCGATGCCGATCACGATGGCATGGACGATGCCTGGGAGTTGGAAAAAGGCCTGGATCCAACCAATCCCGACGACCGTAACCAGTATACATGAGCCCACTCCGAAAAGTCGAATCGAATCATAGCATCATAAAA
>DOBD01000126.1:0-1999 GCA_003506275.1 Bacteroidales bacterium
GGTGAGCGCACCGTCAAGCTCACGGGCGATGGTGAGGGCATGACGGTCAACGGCCGCCTGAGCGGTGGTCGCACAGGCACTGATGGCTTCACAGCCTATGTGAATCCCTACGTGGTCGTCTCCAATGGCTCCCGTCTGAGCAAACACATCTACGCCGGCAGCCAGCGCATCGTCTCCAAGCTCTGCGCCTCCGGCAGCTCCCCCTCCAACCCGCTGATCGTTGCCAAGGCCGCCGAGAGCGTGGTGAACTACACCGCTAAATACACCGCCCTGAAAGCCTCCGTTGCCGCCAGCTACGACTCGCTGGGCCTGCCCTTTCTGGGCACCGACCACGCCGGCTCCGGCTTCTGGACCCCCACGGCCCCAACCATTGAGGACGACCAGTATTTTTACCACCCCGACCACTTGGGAAGTTCAAGCCTAATCACTACCTTGGGCGGTGTATTGGCGCAGCATCTTGAGTACCTGCCCTTTGGTGAGGTCTTCGTGGACGAGCGCGCCACGCCCACCACCCGCAGCACGCCCTATAAATTCAATGCCAAAGAGTTGGACGAAGAGACGGGCCTCTACTACTACGGCGCCCGCTATCTGGACCCCCGCCTGAGCCTCTGGCTGAGTGTGGACCCGTTGGCGGAGAAGTACCCGGGAGTTGGGAGTTATGTGTATTGTGTGAATAATCCGGTTAGGTATGTGGACCCAACAGGGGAAGATTGGTACGAAGCGGCAGACGGAACAAAGCAATTTGATCAAAATGTAAAGTCTCAAAAAGACCTAAAAAGTGGTAAATATTTAGGTGAATCATATCTTGAACGAGGGGCGACCTATCGTAAGGATGGTAGTATAATGTATACAAGTGAAAAAGATGCATATAAAAGAATTTGGGATAATGGAATCAGAAATAAAAGCGAGGAGATGGGTGCTCTCCTTTCTGATGGTGGTGTGTTAGTTCTTCCAAGTTATAATCGTTCAGAGGATTCGTATGATCTAACTGATTATGGCTATAGTGTTAACAAAGGGAATATTGTGGATGCCGCTGGTGTAGAATACCAAACTTTGGCGACAGTTCATAACCATCCAAGTGGAAATGGTCCAAGTTTCTATACTGGTGATGGCTATGGGGATTTGAGTTTTGCTTCTTTTAAAACGCCGTATAAACCAGTTTATGTAATTCAAATGAATGACAGTAAAACAATAAGCCTTATTGTTGCATCTCCAAATACAAAAATGAAGGCTTCTGATTTTAATTATCGAGTTCATACACTTCCCAAAGTAACAGCCGATAATTTATTTAATGGGTCATTCAGCTTGAAAAAGTACACAAGGCAAAATAATTTTTATAATTTACTAAAAAGATGAAAGCATTTGTTTCAATAATTTTGTTTTTTTGTTTGATGGTATTTTCTATTTCGTGTGTAAATAGAAATGAGTCTCAAATTTCATTAGAACCACAAGAACCTCTTAAAAGCATAATAGATACATTCGTGCAGAAATATTACCATGAGCAATACCACGTTTATGAATTGTATATAGACAGACTCGATCCGTTTACCTCTAATATTCTTTTATATGCAGGAGATGTGTCTTTAACCGACGAGGAAAAAACCAACTATATGTATGAGTCATTCTTGCTAATTGAAAAAAAAAATGTTAGAATTCGAGTCTATTCTGGCTTTGAGCGATATTTTAAAAAGCTAGATAATAATTCTAAATATAATAAAGAATCCCAAGAAGTAAGAAATGGAAGATATTTGGCAATAAAAGACAGCTCTGGTTTTTTCTATAAATATGAAATTGATGCGGGATATCCATTTGTTTCGTTCCCACTTGAGAATAGCGATGAAACCTTTTCAAATCCTTTAATTGAATAGTCTTTATTGTTTTCAGCAACCTCAAGGTAGTGAGCACCTACGACGGCAACCGCTGCCTGATGGACAATGCCTACACCTATGATGCGGTGGACAACGTGACCAAGGTAACCAACACGGCCCCCATCCCTTCC